>VXPI01000359.1 GCA_009839585.1 Gammaproteobacteria bacterium | reverse complement strand
TCTTGATTAGCCCTTTTGGCTTTACCACCTATCGCGGCAGTTGATGAAACCAGTCACCCCGGACTGAAATTTTTTCTGTCGGCCCATCCCAACAAAAGGAAATTATAAAGATAACTTGACAAAAATATAGCAAATGCGTAAAATATCATCATCGCAAGCAAATACAGGTGATGAATATGAGTCAGGCACCGGGCAGAGACTGCAAAGAAGGCATGTCACTTATCGACATGTTCAACATGTTCCCTGATGAAGACACTGCCAACAAATGGTTTGAAAGCGTCGCATGGAATGCTGGCCGTGTTTGCGGTCATTGCGGAAGTGATCATACAAGCACAGTCAAAAGCGGCAAGCCTATGCCCTACTGGTGTACATCATGCCGATCCTACTTCAGCGTTAAAACTGGCACTCCTTTGCAGAAATCCAAAGTTCCGATGCAGAAATGGGGAATTGCCATCTATCTTTGCCTGACCAGCCTGAAGTCTGTTTCCAGCATGAAGCTGCACAGGGACATCAAGGTTTCCCAGCCAACGGCATGGTTCATGCTCCACCGGTTGCGCGAGGCATGGATGGAAGATGACGACTATGCCTTTGGTGCCCCGTTGAAGTTGACGAAACCAGTTTTGACGGCAAGCGATCCAATATGTCCAACAGCAAGCATGAAGAGCTGAAGGACACCGGACGCGGTGCCGTTGGCAAGACCGCAGTAGCTGGCATGAAGGATCGGGAGACCAACGAAACCAGAGCCATGGCTGTCAAGGACACAAACAAGCAAGCAATGCATCCCTTCATCAGGGGTAATGTGGATGAGGATACTGCCGTTTATACCGATGATGCGCCATATACGAAACCATCCCCTTTGACCATGAAGCCGTAAGGCACTCGGTCAGGGAACTGGCACATGCCAATGGTGTTGAATCCTTCTGGGCTACCTTCAAGCGGGCACACAAGGGAACGTTCCACAAGACAGGCCCGAAGCATCTGAACCGATACGTTCATGAGTTTGTCGGCAAGCACAATATCCGGGATTTAGATACCCTTGCGCAGATGGGGGACACTGTCGCCAGACTTGTCGGCCACAACCTCATGTGAGATCGCCTTGTTGCGGGCTACGGGCTTTCCCCCATGGCGCGGTCGTAACAGCGCCCTGGCCAGCGTTTCAGGAGTAGCTCCTGCCAAATCTACTTTTGGGTCAAGTTTTCGCTTGTACTTCATGGCTCACTCCAGTTTGTATTCTTTCATTGTCTTCTTGATTTCGGCAAGTTCAGCCGTTACCCACTCATGCTTATTGGGGAACTTGTCATGGATGTGCTTTTCCAGCTCTCGGAAATAAGGGGTTTCCAGCTTGTATTCGATTTTGTAGGCCCGTTCAGGATCAGCAGTCTGATAGGCGACCAGTCTTGACTGAACATTCCTGGCAATCCCAACCTTGTATTCGCCAGGATAACCGGGATGGGAAATGATGTATACAAACTTCTGCTCCCGGTAATCAACGTCCATATCCGTTCGTTTGGGCGGACTGGTTTTAAGGTTTATCCTGTTTCTGAATTGCAGGATATGACCGGGGTCAGCAACTTCTCTGGCAAGTCTTTGCTGGACAAGCTCGTAGGCCTTGATGGATATGTCAATCCCGATCCATTGCCGGTTCAGCAGATCGGCTGAAACGCAGGTCGTAGCGCAGCCGCAGAACGGATCCAGCACCATATCCCCTTCGCTACTGGAAGCCTTGATAATTCGCTCCATCAGAGCTAGTGGCTTTTGGGTTGGGTATTTCGTAGCTTCTTTTGCCTGCGAGTTGACTGGCGCGATATCGGCCCATAAATCACTCACTGGAACACCCTTCATTTCATCAAGATAGCGCTTGATGCGGATCCCTCCATGCTTCGTGAAATACAGCCGATTTTCATTGTCGAGCGTTTTCATTTTTTCCAGCGGAACACGCCATAGTGAAACAACACCCTTATATTCGTATTGATAACCGCCGCCTTGAAGTCCTTTTGCTGTCAGGTTGTCATCCGCAAATTTTCGCCCGTCCTCATCTGAGTGCTTGTACCTTCTGGCAATGTGAGCGGCAGAATACGGCACATGTTGAAGTCTGTATGAATGCAGTTCTGAAACCGCATAAACAAGAATAACGTCATGCACTGATCCCATTGTCTTTGAATCGGAATGGCCTGACGTGCGTTTCCATATCACTTCGCTACGGAAATTTTTCTCCCCGAACACGCAATCCATGGTTGTTTTCAGATAGTGACTCATTGTGGGGTCACAGTGCAGGTAGATTGATCCGGTCTGCTTCAATATTCGTTCGCACTCAATCAACCGGATTGCCATATACGCAAGATAGGCGAAGTTGTATGGTTTTCCTACCCCCTTAATTCCGCCAAGGTAAGTGTAAAGTTCCGGATGATCTTCCTTGATTGTAACTAGCCATTCCGACTTGACGTCTTCCTCCCGGAATATGTCTGAAAACTCTGCTCCCTCTGCACTACTGCCAATCGGGGCGGTAAACTTCTTGTTCTTGTTGAACGGCGGGTCCAGATAGATCAGGTCGATGCATTCGGAATTGATGCCACGCAGCACGTCCAGATTGTCATGACAAAAGATTGTCCGGTTCTGTACATTGCAGTCAGTCATGTTTCCGGTAATAAATCAGATGTATAATCCGTGCATTCTAACTGCCTCTTTCATGCTCTGTCAAGTTATCTTTATAATTCCCAAATAAAATAACGCCACACATAACGGATGTCGTGGTATATTCCGCCGCATCATCAGTCGTTCTCCAGAGTTCCTTTTTTCTCTGGACAGGTTGCCCCGTTGGTTTGTGAGAATGCATATGCTGGCCCGCGA
>VXPI01000227.1:2578-2852 GCA_009839585.1 Gammaproteobacteria bacterium | reverse complement strand
CCGAAAATGTTCTTTGTGATTTGTTTGAAACAAAATTCCTCGACGCATTCGATTGCCCGGAGTTCCCGGTGGCAACCCGTGCGGCAGGTGCCCTGATTCTGTATATCCAGGACCTGCATGGCAATCAGTTGCCGCATGTCACCGGCATCGAATTCAAGCAGCAAAGCAGTTTTTTGAATATGGACGAGGTGACCCGGAAAAATCTGGAAATAGAAGTGGGGCACGACGGTACTTCCCATAACAGCCTGGTCCGTATTTTCGATGACTGCAGAAC
>VXPI01000227.1:0-2568 GCA_009839585.1 Gammaproteobacteria bacterium | reverse complement strand
AACCGCAATGGGCGCCAGAATGCTTCGAAGATGGTTCAATGCGCCAATCACGGATCGAGCGGAACTGGTCTCTCGACACGATGCAATCGACTGGCTACTCGAAGCATCCCAACTTGAACAAATCAGGACCCTCCTGAAGTCAATTGCGGACATCGAGCGAATACTCGCCAGGGTTTCCATGAAAACAGCTCGACCGCGTGACCTGCTGGGACTCCGTAATTCCCTTGAAATCCTGCCAGAGATCAACCAGCTCATTGAACATTGTCCCGCGCCATTGATTCAGTCATTACAGGACAATCTGACACCCCAGCATGAAGTGTACGACCTTCTCAAATCGGCCATCAAGAACGATCCCCCGAACATTGTTCGTGATGGCGGTGTTTTGAAAGATGACTATGATCAGGAACTCGGCGAGTTAAGACGCTTGCAACAGGAATCCGGCGATCATCTGCTTGCGATGGAAGCTCACGAACGAAAGTCTACCGGGATTTCGAATCTGCGAATCCGTTATAACCGGGTTCACGGATATTACATCGAAATTCCACGATCACGAGAAGACTCGGTGCCGGAACACTATGTACGACGGCAAACGATCAAGAATGCAGAGCGCTTCGTAACGGAAGAACTCAAGGGGTTTGAGGAAAGAATGCTGGGCGCCAAGGGTAAAGCATTGATTCGCGAAAAATACTTGTATAACCAGATTCTTGAGAGCCTGCAGCCACGCATCAGGGCAATCATGCAATGTGCACGAGCTCTGGCTTGTCTTGACCTGCTTGGGAATTTCGCATCAAAGGCCCAGACGCTCGACCTGTGCCGCCCGGAACTGGTAGAAAAATCCAGTATTGAAATTATCGATGGACGTCATCCTGTGGTTGAGCAAACGCTGGCCCAAAAGGATTTCATCAGCAACACGACCCTGCTGGATGACAACACTCGAATGCAACTGATTACAGGTCCGAATATGGGGGGCAAAAGCACCTATATGCGGCAGGTCGCAATTATTGCCCTGTTGGCATATGCCGGCTGCTACGTCCCGGCCAGTTCTGCCAGAATCGGATTTATCGACCGAATATTCACCCGAATCGGGGCTGCAGATGATCTGGCAGGTGGTCGATCAACGTTTATGGTTGAAATGACGGAAATGGCCAGTATTTTGAGAAATGCATCGACAAACAGCCTCGTGATTGTCGATGAAATTGGACGTGGAACCAGTACCTTTGACGGTTTGGCGCTGGCATGGGCCTGTGCCAGAGAGCTGGCGATGAAGATCAAGTCGCTGACCCTGTTTTCCACGCACTACTTTGAATTGACTGTTCTTGAAAATGAACTGCCCTGCCTTGTCAATGTTCATCTTGATGCGGTAGAACATGGTGAGAATATTGTTTTCATGTACAAGGTCAAACTGGGGTCAGCTTCAAAAAGCTACGGATTGCAGGTAGCCCGCCTAGCCGGGATTCCGGATCGTGTTATTGAAGCCTCCGCTTCAAAACTATCATCCATGGAGAAAATACAGGTAGGGGAAAACGGCAAGCCATGCAGGCAGAGCAATGACGAAACAGCTACAAGCCCTGAAGAACTGGAAATCGCTTCAATGATCAGATCTCTTGATGTGGACAATCTGACGCCGCGAGAGGCACTTGACATGATTTATGAACTCCGCAAACATCTTGCGGTGTAAACAAACAGTGGCTAAAATTGACCGCTTTACTTGCCGTATCGTGCGACATTACCCGGTACTGATTGAATTGACTTGTTCGGAGCATCCTGAATATGACTTATGTGGTGGCTGAATCCTGCATCCGTTGCAAACTAACTGATTGCGTTGAGGTTTGCCCAGTGGACTGCTTTCACGAAGGACCCAACTATCTGGTAATTGATCCCGAAGAGTGTATCGATTGCAGTCTGTGCGAGCCTGAATGTCCTGTCAATGCCATTTTTGCCGAGGACGACCTGCCTAAGGACCAAGCGCATTTTCTTGAATTGAATGCAGAACTCAGTCAAGTCTGGCCAGTTATCTCTGAAATGAAGGATCCTCCTGAAGATGCGGATGACTGGCGAGACGTCAAAGACAAGTTGCAGTATCTTGAGCGATAGACGCTATCGCTATGCGAATCAGCCAAGGGCGTAGTTTTCACATCCAATGAATAGTGCTGTCCCGACCACGGTTCATCTTTCCGACTACACTCCTCCGGCTTTCGTTATTGAACAATCCCGATTGGTTTTCCAATTGGGATTTTCTTCAACCCGGGTTGAAGCCACTCACCATGTCCAGAGAAACCATGGGTCTTCAGGCCCTCTAGAACTGAATTACGATCAACTTGAAATCGTCAGCATCGAAATTGATGGTCATGAACTGAGCGATAGCGACTATGAGGCGAAGGACAATCTGCTGGCAATTCGGGATGTCCCGGATCGATTTCAGCTGACGATCACCTGCCGAATTCGTCCACAAGAAAATACTGCACTGGAAGGGTTGTACAAATCCCGCAATATTCTCTGCACACAATGCGAGGCAGAGGGTTTTCGAAGGATCACACCCTCAATTGATCGCCCCGACGTGCTGACGCG
>VXPI01000388.1 GCA_009839585.1 Gammaproteobacteria bacterium | reverse complement strand
CCCCCCACAATTATTTTTTTAACACACCCACCCCCCACCCCCCATTCCTATTCGTCTCGTGGGCTGGGAGTTGTTTATAATACACATCTCTATCACTGGTCATGACCAGGACACCCGGCGAAATGGGCGCAGATATCGTGGTAGGCAGCACTCAGCGATTCGGAGTTCCGATGGGATTTGGCGGACCGCATGCGGCCTATCTCGCCACACATGAAAAATACAAGCGCTCCATCCCGGGGAGACTGATTGGCACCACCATCGATTCAAACGGCAATCTTGCCTATCGCATGGCATTGCAGACCCGGGAGCAGCACATTCGTCGAGACAAGGCGACCAGCAATATCTGCACTTCGCAGGTCCTGCTGGCCATCATGGCCACAGTCTATGCCATGTATCATGGACCCGAGGGCTTGTACCGAATTGCTTCGGGCATCAATCGCCTGACCCGGGGTCTGGCATCGGAACTGACCAATCTCGGGTTTGAAGTGGTTCATGAACATTACTTTGATACCTTGAAAATTCGTATGCCGGGCAAGGCTTCCGGCTTCATCGACAAGGCTGAACGTGCCCGTTACAACCTCAGGCTGATTGATGATGACCATATCGGGATCAGTCTGGATGAAACCACAAATCGCGAAAAAGTAGTCGGACTGCTTGAAGTCTTCGAGGGACTGACCACAGGTCAGGTTCGGGGCAATTTGTTTGATATCGATCTGCCGGGTTCCATTCCTAATCATCTGGTTCGAACCAGTGACTACCTGACTCATCCAATCTTTCACCATTTTCGCTCGGAAACCGAGTTCATGCGCTACTTGCGGAGGACGGCCAGCAAGGACATTACACTTGCACAATCCATGATCCCACTCGGTTCATGCACCATGAAGCTGAATGCGGCAAGCGAAATGGAACCGATTTCCAACCCAAGCTTTGCGCATATTCACCCATTTGCACCTTCAAGACACACTTACGGCTATCAAGCATGCATCAGCTCGCTTGAGAAAATGCTTTGCGAAATCACCGGATTTGACAGTTTTTCCTTCCAGCCCAATGCCGGGTCACAGGGCGAGTATGCCGGGCTCCTGTGCATTCGGGCTTACCATCGTGCCAACAGCAACCCGGACCGGGATGTCTGCCTAATCCCCTCATCCGCACATGGAACCAACCCGGCAAGTGCAATCATGGCCGGCATGAAGGTGGTCGTGGTTAACTGCGATATGGATGGCAACATCGATATCGATGATTTCAGCAGCAAGGCTGAACAATACCGGGACACCTTGTCGGCAACCATGATCACCTACCCTTCCACGCACGGGGTATTTGAAGAATCGATCATGGAGTTATGCCGGATCGTGCACGACAATGGAGGTCAGGTCTACATGGACGGCGCCAATATGAATGCCATGGTCGGGTTCTGTCGACCAGCTGAGATGGGTGCGGACGTCATGCACCTCAATTTACACAAGACCTTTGCCATTCCCCATGGCGGTGGTGGACCCGGCATGGGTCCGATCGGGGTCAGAAACCACCTACGGCCATTTCTGCCCGACCACCCGGTAGTCAGTTGCAACCAGGGTGGCTCGGCACCCATTGGAACAATCTCGGGCGCCCCATGGGGCTCACCGCTGATTTTGCTGATTTCCTGGTGCTATCTTCGACTGCTCGGCAAGCATGGCTTGCGCAGGGCAACGCAAACCGCAATTTTGAATGCCAACTATATTGCTCACCGCCTTGACCCGCACTATCCGGTTGTCTACAAGGGTATTCAGGGACGCGTTGCACATGAATGCGTGATAAATCTCGCTCCCATCAAGGAAAGCGCAGGAGTCACCGTGGATGATGTTGCAAAACGCCTGATTGATTATGGATTTCATGCCCCAACCGTATCCTGGCCGGTCCCGGATTCGATGATGATCGAGCCAACCGAGAGTGAGTCGCTGGATGAATTGAACCGCTTCTGTAATGCAATGATTCACATTCGGGAAGAAATCGCTGAAATTGAACAAGGCAGGGTATCACTGGAGAATAGCCTATTAACCAATGCGCCACATGCCTATCACCTACTGACCGAGGAGAATTGGGACCGTCCCTACAGCAAGGAAAGAGCGTTTTTTCCGACCCGTGAGACGAAACGGAACAAGTTCTGGCCACCGGTTGGACGCATTGACAATGTGTATGGCGATCGCAATCTGGTTTGCACATGCCCTCCCATTCATGAATGCGAATAAACCAACAGGACCCTGATAATGACTGAGATCTCGCAATCAGAACGATCCCGTCCGAAGCCCATCATTCAAGGGGAGAAGTTAAGGGGTGCGGCAAAGATGGAGCGCATCCCGGTCAAGTTTGAGCCGCTTCCACGCGATCAGCTATTGAGAAAGCCGAAATGGATACGCGCGAGTTTTACCGGCACGGCGGCGGTTGTGGCTCTGAAAGAAAAACTGAGAGTAGGCGGACTGCATACGGTATGTGAAGAAGCAGCTTGCCCCAATCTTGGAGAATGTTTTGGCAAGGGCACCGCGACCTTCATGATTATGGGGGATATATGCACACGGCGCTGTCCGTTTTGTGATGTTGCCCATGGTCGGCCCAATCCATTAAATCCCGATGAACCGCATACACTCGCCAGAACCGTTGCCAGTATGGGACTTAGGTATGTGGTGATCACCTCAGTTGATCGGGATGATCTCAAGGATGGAGGAGCAAAGCACTTCAAAGACTGTATTCAGGCCATACGGGAGCAAAGTCCAAACACCCGAATTGAGGTACTGGTGCCGGATTTTCGAGGGCGCATGGATATCGCTCTGCACATTCTGGATACGGCACCACCGGATGTGTTCAACCACAATCTGGAAACCGTGCCG
>VXPI01000344.1 GCA_009839585.1 Gammaproteobacteria bacterium | reverse complement strand
TGATCCGCTCACCCCCTACATCACACCGCTTAATTTCGTCGGCCGCGTAAGATGTGTATTTGCGTCTGTGCGGGGGCGGGGGAGGTCTCCTGACCGATGACCTGACCGAATTGCGTGTCAAGGGCGCATTGCCGAGAGTGCAGGCCCTGCATGAGGTGATCGAACAATATCAGGTCACCCACATGGCTGCCATCTGCGCCATCTGCAAGAGTCAGTTCACCAAGGTTCTGCCATTTTACAGCCTGGGCATGGACATGATTATCAGCGTTCATCAATTGGTTGGCGATGCACTTGTGCTGGGTAGTGAGCAGTAACCGCAAGCAACAGAAAAGTTGAGGAAAAACCATGGCAGATCAAGACGACAATCAATCCGTTAATTTGACTTTCCGAGCGTTTGAGGATGGCGATTACAAATGGGATAACCTGCAGGAGGCTATCTTCAGTGCCGATCATTCACACAAATGTCCTACCTATATCCATCGTACTCCGCCCTGTCAGGGCAGTTGTCCTTCGGGCGAAGATGTACGGGGATGGCTGCAGATCGTCAAGGGCATTGAAAAGCCACCTCAAGGTGTAAGCTGGGAAGAATATGCATTTCGCCGCAGTACAGATGCCAATCCCTTTCCATCAATGATGGGAAGGGTCTGTCCGGCACCCTGTGAGTCAGGCTGCAACCGCAATCAGGTCGATGACTTTGTGGGGATTAACGCAGTAGAGCAATTCATAGGTGATACTGCCTATGAACAGAAATTCGTGTTTCATGCGCCGGAACTTGGCAGTTCCCGGGTGGCCGTTGTGGGTGGAGGACCTGCCGGCTTGGCGGCGGCTTACCAGTTGCGACGAAAAGGCCATGGTTCGACAATCTTTGATGACCATTCTGAACTGGGTGGCATGATGCGCTATGGTATCCCCGGATACAGAACGCCACGTGATTATCTTGATCATGAAATACAGCGTATTCTGGATATGGGCGGTATCGAAGTCAGGACGGGTGTCAGGATTGGCGTTGACATGTCAATTGAAAGCCTGGAGAGGGACTTTGATGCCGTGCTATGGTGTATTGGCTGTCAAAGCGGACGATCTTTGCCCATTCCGGGCTCGCAAGCACCGAACTGCGTCAGCGGTGTGGAATTTCTCGAGGCATTCAACAGGGGGGTGCTTCAGGTCAGTGCCGACCGGGTAATCTGTGTTGGCGGTGGCGATACCTCCATTGATGTAGTATCCGTCGCTAGACGTCTCGGCAAAATCAGCAATTTGAATAAGTCCCTGCGCGCTGAGGCGGTGATTGGAGGTTATGTTGCCCATGACTCGGCTTTTGCAGCCATGCGAGAAGGTGCCGAGGTAACCCTGACTTCGCTGTTCCCGCGTTCTGAGATGACTGCTACCGATCACGAAGTCGAAGACGCATTGCATGAAGGAGTTGATATTCACTATGGCGTGATGCCCATTGAGGTATTGCTAGACGGTGAAGGTCGTGCCTGTGCACTCAAGCTGGCGGAATGCACGATTGATTCCGATGGGCGCCCTCAGCCAGTTGATGGTACGGAATTCGAGATTGAATGCGATTTGATTGTTTCGGCGATTGGACAGGCCGGTAATCTTGAGGGTTTGGAGGAACTCGATAACGGTCGGGGGCTGATGGATGCCGATCCGTTGTACAGAATGAACGAGCGCCCCGGGCATTTTGTGGCTGGCGATATCATTCGCCCTCATCTTCTGACGACCGCAATTGGTCAGGCATCTATCGCCGCCAACTCTATTGACCACTTTCTGAAAGGTGCCGAACCAGGCAAGCGTCCCAAGGTTGATGTGCATCATTTCAATCTTCTGGACAAGTTGCGTGAAAACAGTCTGGGGCCGGAAGACTACGATGAAAGTCAGGACTGGGGGACATGCGATGCCAATTTCGCAGTCCACAATTACGAGGATCGCAGTACCCATGAGATCATATCATCCGATCAGTTGTTTCTGAGCCATTTCGGTTACGAGCCGCGAAGTCTGAGACAGTCACACGGACCGGACAAGGAGCATGTGCTCAGCCATTTTGAGGAACGTCATCAAGGCCTCTCGACCGAGGCTGCCCAGAAGGAGGCAGGGCGATGCATGAGTTGCGGCATGTGTTTTGAATGCGACAACTGCGTGATTTACTGTCCGCAAGATGCGGTGTTTCGAGTTAACAAGGACAAGTCAACCATGGGCCGCTATGTCGATACGGATTATGACCGATGTATCGGCTGTCATATCTGTGCAGATGTCTGTCCGACTGGCTATATCGATATGGGTATGGGAGAGTAACGAGTGCTCCTGCGTTGGCCGGCTTACCTGTTGATGGCGCTCTTGGCCAGTGTGTCCTGGGCCGACTGGCTGGACATACCGCGCGGCAAGGGTGACGAGTGCATTGAGCCTACGGAAATCATGCGCAAGCAGCACATGCAGTTTCTTTTCCATGACCGCGATTTGACCATGCGGGAAGGGAATCGCTCCATACGCCACAGTCTCGTCGATTGTGTTGATTGCCATACCCAGACCAATCAGCAACAGGAAGCGGTTCCTATCAATGCATCGGGTCAGTTTTGTGCAGTCTGTCATGAGGCGGTAAGTGTCAAGATTGACTGCTTTTCCTGTCATGCGGCCGTACCGGACAATTCTTCCGGATATTCTGGTTCCATGAATGCTGGATTGCCCGAGTCCGTACATGCCCTGATGAAGAAATGGGCAGCCATGCCATGAGCGGTCATTCGAAAATCCCTGAAACCGTGGATTCGAAACGACGCGGATTGATGGTTGCGGCCGCTGCTGCATCATTGGCCGGGGCAGGATTTAATCTGGTTGAACTTGCCATGGCGAAAACCTCGTCGGAAGCAGCAT
>VXPI01000135.1 GCA_009839585.1 Gammaproteobacteria bacterium | reverse complement strand
GTTCAGTATATGGCAATTGCGTTATTCCTGATCCGTCTTGATTCTGTAGAGAGTTGGGATAAATGTTTGTCTGCGTGAACTGATAGTCGACCCCTTGCAGGATACCAGCATGGATATTTTCCTGAATGAACTTCAATAGGTTTTTTCTCGCTTTTGCCCGGTCATTAACAAACCATTCGCGTTTCAATCGAGAAAGCAGCTTACAGACGAACTCAATCGGAAGGTTTTCGTCTTGAACAAGTTCCAAAGCAAACTGCCCTGGATCAAAAGGTGTCCCTGCCTGATGAACGACACTAGTTTCGCACTCAGATTGAACCGTATTATTATGCGTATCTAGCAATTCGTACTTGGTATAGGCAAAATTGGGAGCAACTCTTTCTTTATTAAATTGGGCGCTAATGTTCTTGATTAGTTGCTCTTCGTCAATGCACCGATAGACGATTTTCGCTTTGCGGTTGATTAATTCCCAAAATTTCTTGAATTCCTGCCATCGGTCGGGCCTGATATTCACGGATTGCCTCTTGCGATTATTATCCCTGACAACTGGGTGATGCGATATGCTGAAAATGGAGCAGATTTCATTAAAACGGGCATCATCCATCCTTTTAAAGAGCGAGCGATTGTTTCTCATAAAGTCGATAATCGGGGTTTGTATTTCTCCATCACTATTGAGAATGCCTTCTGCCGACAAAACAGAATACAGAGTCGCAGCCTCTACATCATTCAAACCTTTTTCCTTCAAAATCTCCAGCGTCAGAATTTCTCCCACATATGCATGGCTGGCCTCGTTGATTTCATTTTGAATCTGATGAATAAAGGTCTGCTCTTTATAAGAGACAACCATATCCAGTGTGTTAACTGCATAAAATGCCTCTTTATCGCCTTTCATATAGCTTTCCGTCAGTCGCTTACCTTCCTGATTAACGGCAAGACGCAAGCCACGCCCCACCTGCTGGCGACGCGTTGTGTCCCTGTCACTGGCCCTTAGTTTGCAGATAGTGAAAATATTTGGGTTGTCCCAACCTTCCTGCAGTGCCCACACGGAAAACACAAAACGCAGTGGCGTTTTGAATGACAGCAGTTCTTCCTTGGCGTTCAGAATCAGGTCAACGCCCTGACGTTCCCTTTCTTCATTGTTTTTTCCATCCCCGGAAAAATAACCTTCATGCACACATAACCTGCCATTGTCGTCGTAGTCTCTTTCCAGCCAAGCACGATAACCCGCATTGGCTGTCTTTTGAAAAATATTTTCACGTAGACTTTTATATTCTTCTTCAAAAATCGTTTTGATCCGCGGTTGTTCCCCACGAAAATCATTAATATGAGGAATAAACACTAGGGTTAGCGCCTTGATGTGTTGCTGAAATAAACGTTCCTCTTTTTCAAAGTGTCGTTTAATCGCCTCATGCATCATTAGCCTGATTTCTTCATCATCTAGGATGTAGTTGATTTTTCCCTGCAATGTTTGTCGGTTACTCAGAGTAACTTTGCTGGAAGAAACTCGGGTGACGGTTTTGCCTCTCCAAGAGCCCAAGCCGCTTTTCGCCCCTACATCATCACCTTTGCGTAAGGTTATCCGCCGTGGTTGTCCATCCCGACTGAAGCAAAAATCGAAGCATTTATTCTGCGCACGAATGTTGCTGATTGAGACATCCTCTGTCTGATTGCCGGCATACACTGTGCTGACCCCGATACTTTTTACCAAATATTGGTTGAATGCACTGATGCTGTCCAGCACATACACGACATTACTCAACTTGTTCGCTTCGTCTGTCGGGAAAGTCGCTCCAAAGCGGATCAGCAAGGAGTCTGTCAGTTTATCCAGTCCTTTTTGTGTTTCACTACCCTTGAGTAAATGCGGCTCATCAATAATTACTACAGGGTTGCAAGCGGCGATGCCATTCCAAGTGCTACCATGTCGAAAAAACATCTCACTTTTTTTATTGATGTTGTTTTTTTCAGAATTGAAGGCTGAGTTGGTAGTAATCAACACGCATAAATCATCTCCATCAATGAAGTCGCTCTGAATTTGGCTCAGCCCGTCCTTGGGATAGTCGATGAAATTGATATGCTGTTTGTACAGATTGAAAAAATACTCATCGGTCAGCCTGATGTTTTGGATGACTCCTTGCTTGATCGCTACTCGCGGCAACACGATGATGAATTTTTTCAGCCCACGGCGTTTATTCAGCTCCAGAATCGCTTGCAGGTAAGTAAAGGTTTTTCCAGTTCCGGTCTCCATCAATACATCCAGCCGTTTCTTGTCAGAGTGGATGCTGAATTGCCGGTGGGTCGGATTTTTATTTTTCAGCATTGCCAGATTTTTCGCCATGACCGTGAAGTCTGCCTCGGCGAAGTTTACACCTTCCAACACATGGATGATGTTCTTCACGCAATCCTGCTGATATTGCTGTTTTTCAAAGAGCATGACGGCTCATCATCTGGTCAGTTCTATCCGTATTTCAGTACACCACGATCAGATTATCTTTCTTGTTTTTATCATGAAAACCGAGATTCAAGAAATCTTGCAAATGTAAGTCCGCCCAGCCATCGAGATTGATTTTGTGGCTTCGAAAGGGGATCAGATCATCCTCTGAAATTCTGCCCAACACATAAATCTCACCATCTGCTTTGTATAGTGCGTCCTCTATCAAGCACTCAATTGGTGTGTCCAACGGCTTGCAGGTAGCACAGAGCATATTGGTTAAGGTATCCAGTATGCTGGAACGAGGGGAGGGCAGTTCAAGCTCTAGGGTGTCACCACCTTTGTCCTGAACCGAAGGTTTGGGAACCAGTCTATAGACCTTATAACCTACGTCTTGACAAATGGGGGGGGGGGGGGGGGGGGGGGGGGGGGGGGGGGGGGGGGGGGGGGGGG
>VXPI01000378.1 GCA_009839585.1 Gammaproteobacteria bacterium | reverse complement strand
TTCAGGTTAATCGTCTGGCAGATGGGCAAATAGCACCAAATCATGCCTCCGGGTCTTTTCAAGATGCGCGGAAACGAGCGGGATAATTTCATTTTTTCATGCGCTGGTCCGAGGGGTCATAGGGAACCTCTTTCAGGATACGTGCTGCTACGCGATTTCCGAGAATGTCGACGTATAGTGGCCGTTCCCGAGACGTTTCTTGCAGATAAGCCAGGGCAAGCACCATTCCAGTGCGGTGTCCATACGTTCCGGAGGTGACAATTCCGACTATATGATCCTGATCATATACGGTATGCATGGAATAAGGATCGATACCGGTTTCTTCAAGTTCCAGAAGTTGCATTGACAGACGGTCCGGACGAGTTGCCCGCTCAAGCAGTGCATCTCGACCTACAAAGGTTCGTTTCTCGGGTTTGACAAAACGCTCCAGACCCGATTCCAAAGGCGTACGCTCAGAGGTCAGATCTGTCCCCCAGGCACGGTACCCTTTCTCCACTCGCATTGAATTCATTGCGAATGCTCCATAAAAACCCAGATCAAACTTCATGCCTGCTTCACGCAGGGCCCTAAAAATCCTTTCCTGCTGATTGATGTCGTGATGCAGCTCCCAGCCTGACTCTCCGATATAGGAAATTCGTAATGCCAATACCTCAATATCTGCAACATGGATTCTGCGCGCACTTAGCCAGGGAAACGACTTCTGCGACAAATCATCGTCTGTGAGACAGGACAAAATGTTGCCGGCATTTGGTCCCATGAGACCGAGCACGCCTTTGCGTGTTGTCAGGTTTTCAATATGCAGGTCAGGGAAAAGTGTTGCCCGATGACGCAACAGGTCATGGTCATGGCGCTCGGCCCTTGCAGCACCTGCAAGGTAGTATTGATTCTCTGCAATGCGCGTGACCGACCATTCGGAAATGACGCATCCAGAATCGTTCAGGGCATGATTAAGGACAATTTGTCCGTCCATGACAGGGGAACGATTCGCGCCAAGACTTCCCATAAACCGGTCTGCCGAAGAACCTGACACTTCAAATTTGCTCATTGCACTTTGATCGCCAAGCACGGCGTTTTGCTGCGCTGATAGACATTCACGAGAAACCGCTTGAAACCAGTTGGCACGCTGGAAGCCAGGTACAGCCTGAAGGCGCTCTCTTGAACGGGCAAACCAGTTGGGCCTTTCCCAGCCATAAGCGGCACCAAACACAGCACCTTCCTTTTTCAGGCTTTCATAAACCGGGGTTTTTCGCTTTGGACGTCCAGCCAAGCGTTCCTCACAGGGATAATGGATGGCGAATTGTGCAGCAAAGCTCTCGACCGCCTTGGAGACCCGGTAATCACGGTCTGCATAATCACCGAAGCGTCTTGGGTCAATAGACAGTGCCTCCGCTGGTGGATGTCCATCTACTATCCACCTTGCCAGAAAGTCTCCACAGCCCCCGCCTTCCATAACTCCCATGCTTGAGCCGGTCAGCAACCAGGCATTGGTTTTGCCGAAGGCCGGCCCCACCAGCGGGTTGGCATCCGGCGTGAAGGTTATGGGCCCGTGTACGATATTTCGGATACCGCCTTGAGAAGCGGCTGGAATTCGTTCCATGCAATCCATGACAATATTTTCGATACGGTCTAGATCAGGCGGTAGCAGTTCCATGCCAAAATCGGCAGGCACTCTGTCAATTGCCCATGCTTTGCCATTCCGTTCATAGGGTCCAATGATGACGCCATCCTGTTCTTGCCGAAGATACCAACTCTCATCTGGGTCCCGTATCATTGGCAATTCATATCCCAACTGCGCGTAATCCTCGATTTTGTCCAGTACGACATATTGATGCAGCATTGGAACAACAGGTACATCCACCCCCATCATGCTGCCAATTTCCCGACACCACGTTCCTGCTGCATTGACCACATGCTCGGAGCGAACTGATCCATGCTGCGTATGGACAACCCACTCCCCAGAAATTTTCTCAATGGCTTCGACGGGAGTATTTCGGTAGATATCTACTCCTCGGCTTCGTGCACCGCGTGCAAAGGCATGGGTGGCCTGGGATGGATCCACATATCCATCCTTTGGCTCATGAATGGCCCCAATTATTCCTTCGGTTCGCACCAAAGGATAGAGAGATTTCAATTCGGAGGGATCGAGAATATGAAAGTCATGTCCTACATATTTTCCGAGTCCGCAAATCTGTCGAAATTCATCCAGGCGATTCGGGTTACGGGTAATGCGCAAGGCGCCAACCTGGTGGAAGCTCACGGGCTGTCCGGTTTTCTTCTCCAGTATACCGCTGTAAAGTCTGGCACTATGGGCCCTCAGGTTCATGATTGTGATGTCATGAGCAAAATGGGTGCACAGGCCTGCGGCATGCCAGGTCGAACCGGCAGTAAGTTCCCCTTTTTCCAGCAGGACTACATCTCCGACACCGAGTTCTGCTAGGTGGTATGCCAATGAGCACCCCATGATACCTCCCCCGATAATGACAACTTGGGCATGATTCTTCACGACAGACTATCCCTCCCGCATCTTTTGTCCATATGGGTCGTAGGGAGTACCCGGTAGCCTGGCTAGAGCATGCATTTCGCCAGCTACCTTGACCGCAAATCCAGAAAGTGCTGTTTTTTCGTGCATGCATTCGGCATCTATGTAACCGAAGCACAGGTTTTTTCCGGTTCGAAATCCCGGCCCACCTGAGGTAGTTCTGCCCACCCACCGGTTGTTGTAGTAGATAGGTTCGTCATGCAGTAACAGCGGCCGTGAATCCGGTGTCTCGAACAGCACAAGGTATCTGTCGATAGAGTGATTGAGTTAAACTAATGCCTATTGCCCCAGAAACCAGCAATGTTTGTCAAGTTTTACGGAAAAACCCAGGCCAGCTTGCCA
>VXPI01000374.1:1676-2886 GCA_009839585.1 Gammaproteobacteria bacterium | reverse complement strand
CCGAGATCTACACGCGTAAGATCGTCGGCAGCGTCAGATGGGTATACGAGCCAGCGTATACCGATGCCATTGACAACTCTGGAGGAGTCGACACCTCTGACCATGAGGTCAACCTGAAGATTCTGCTGAATGCCGAAGTGAAAGACGGCGCGTTGACAATGAACGAGCGCAACAGGGTTCTGGCGAAAATGGAAAAGAATGTGGCAGAACTGGTTCTGTCGAACAACTATCAGCAAACCCAAATCATCAGTATTGAAGCAGAGAGCGGCAAACCCTTGATGTCCCAGCACATGCGCATCATCAGCATGCTGGCAGAAGACGGAATGCTGGACCGGGATATAGAGTTTCTGCCATCACGGGAAGAATTGCTTGAACGCCTTGAAACAGGCAATTACCTGACCCGACCCGAACTTGCCGTGGTTCTCGCCTACAGCAAAATGGACCTTTATCAGAGACTGGTGCAGTTGGAGTTCTCGGATAACCCCTATCTGCTGACGGAAATTGAGCGTTACTTTCCGGATCATGTCCAGAAAAACCATGTAACCGGAATTCACAATCATCGTCTGAGACGAGAAATCATCGCCACCCAGCTCACCAACGACCTGGTCGGCTGTATGGGATCCTCGTTTCACCTGAGAGCCATGGATTTAACCGGCAGACCGATCGAAGACATCTGTGCGGCGTACTTGATTGCGCGTGACTCCTCCAATTACCGGGAAATCAGCAGGAAAATTGTCAAGCTTGACAACAAGGTCGATGCCGTCCTGCAGATTGAGGCATTCAACAGACTCTGTCGATCACTCGAATCGACAATCAACTGGATATTGAAGAAAGTCGAACAACCCGAAAATATTGAATCCCTCATAAATCAGTATTCCAAGCCCTATCTCGAACTTTGCAGGAATCTAAAGAAGATTCTCAGCAAGGCCGCCAAGGAGCGTTACGATGACATAAACAACCGTCTGGTGAAGGCGGATTTCCCGAAAGCACTGGCCCATGACATTGCCTGCCGGGACATTCTGAATAACGGTATTGATGTTGTTGAATTGTCGCTTGCCCATGCAAGGCCGGTTGTGGAGACTGGGAAGATACTGTTTGCGGTCTCTGAAGCACTTTCAATCGACTGGATATACAAGCAGATTTTTTCCATTGAAGCAGGCAATATCTGGCATGAAAGAGCAAAGTTCAGTCTGCTTAGTACCCTACGAGG
>VXPI01000374.1:0-1666 GCA_009839585.1 Gammaproteobacteria bacterium | reverse complement strand
TCAGATTTTTATAATAGAAAGGTACCCTACGAGGGCACCATACCGAAATTGTCAACTCGATATTGTCAATCTCCAAGAACAGCCAGCCCAGAGAAGCACTAGCGGCATGGTCGCAAAAAAACCGAGATTATATCAAGGCACTTGAACGAAAAGCTGCATCCTTGAAGCAAGAGGCAATGGTCGATTATTCCATGCTGAGCGTGATCGTCGCCGAACTGGAATCCATCAAATGACGGCATGAGTCCATTGAAAACTACAATCCGCAAACCCAGAGAACAGCGTGACTGAAGAATTGGCGAATCTGAGAGAACGTGCTTGTGAACTTCTCAAGCGCTGCAAATCCCTGCAGCTGGCGACTGTAGACCGGCAGGGAAAACCGCTTTCAAGCTATGCCCCCTTCTATCGTACCGAGAACGGAGATTACTTCATTTTCGTAAGCACCCTGTCCCCACATACCAGCAATCTGGCAATCGGAACAGCCAGCATACTGATCATCGATGATGAAGCAAGGACATCACAGATTTACGCCCGTAATCGTTTGGGATTCCATTGCGGCTGCCTGCAAGTTAGGTCTGACGACAGCCTATACGGGGAAATTCTGGAGGGTCTGGAAAAGCGTCATGGAACTATTATCCAGACACTTCGTACACTGGCTGATTTCCGGATGTATCGACTGCGACCCGAATCCGGTTCCTTCGTGATCGGTTTTGGTCAAGCCTACGAGGTATCGCCCGATCTCAGGAATTTTTCACATATCGTGCCCGGAAAATAATATCCTCATATCTTGAGATCGTAAGCCCGCTCAACCGCCTCGCGGTCCTCCATATCGAAATACCACCGCATCAGATTCGGGAAATCGGGAATATTCAGGCCCTGATTTTCATGGATTGCAATCCATGGGTAAATAGCCATATCCGCTATACTGTATTCCTGTGCGATATAGTCACGATGCCCAAGCTCCCGATCCAGAAATTGATACAGGCGTTTTGCCTGCGAAAGGAAATAATCCAGAACCTGTGCTGGAGATTCCGGGTCGCCCCTGAAATGCATCAACTGTCCCAGTGTCGGTCCAAAATTCGAAACTTGCCAGAACAGCCATTTAAGCGCCTCAATTCGAGAAGCGGAATTTCGCGGAAGAAACTGCCCTGACTGCTCGGCAAGATAGAGCATGATTGCACCGGACTCAAAAAGCAAAACGGACTCTCCACCAGACTTTGTGCCATGATCTACAATAGCCGGAATCCTGCCGTCGGGAGAAACATCAAGAAACCCGGGAATGGAAGCGAGGTCACCGCTCAGGTCAACCGAAACAAGACGATATCGAATGCCGATTTCTTCAAGCAAAATCAAAATTTTGTATCCGTTTGGTGAACTGTCACAAAAAACATCAATCATGAATCGCACCATCAAGCACCCTTATAATGAATGATTTTACCCGCAACCGCCATCACTCGAATAATCCTTTCGCAATATCCCTGCCCTGCAGCAATCTCTGGGTATTCGGATATGGTTCATTAATGTGGAAGCCGGGATTTCGATATCTTGATTGTGGGCCTGCCCGGCTGTACGGATTCAGTCGCAGATTGTGTTTGTGGTCTATACACTATCGAGGAACACCAGAGAGACCGGGGCTGGTTGTCGGGCTGATTCCGGGCGGCTCCTGTCA
>VXPI01000411.1 GCA_009839585.1 Gammaproteobacteria bacterium | reverse complement strand
ATGCCATGGAATGAATGGTTATGTCTGGAATTTTGCCGCAACTTGGGTCTGGATTCGGCAAAGGCCGAAGTTATACTGTTTGATGACAAACCCGTGATCGTAATCGAGCGTTTTGACCGGGTCTGGCATGAAGGCGTAATCTATCGATTACCGCAAGAAGATATGTGTCAAGCACTAAGCATTCCTCCATTTCGCAAATACGAAGCCGATGGCGGCCCGGGCATTGTGGACATCCTGAACTTCCTGAACGGTGCGATCAACCCTTATGAGTGCCGCATGGCTTTTACAAAAACGCAAATCGCATACTGGCTGTTGGCGGCCATTGACGGCCATGCAAAAAACTTCTCAATCCTTCTCTCACCAGGTGGTTTCCGACTCGCCCCTTTGTATGATGTGGCATCTTTTGCGCCATGGGCGGAACTCCCGGACCAAAAAGTCAAGATGGCGATGGCGTGGGGGTACAACAAGCATTACGGCCTTAACCAAATCCAACTCCGACATTTTTATCAGACAGGTGCAAAAACAGGATTGCGCGAGCCGGACATCGATGGAATTCTATCCAGTATTCTTGCACAAGTGGATGATGCAATAGTCAAGACAGCCGCCAAGGCGGCCGATTCCGGAGTACCAAATTCAACGGCTGAACCAATTCTTGAAGGTATAGTCAGGAGAATCAGGATAATCCAGGGAAAATGAATTCCCGTCAGGAACTTTCAGGATTGCAATCCGACTAGCAAGGCAAAAATGAATTATCTTCAGTGTATTGTCATCTACCCTTTTTTCCTGCTTTTTGCCATTTCTATTTTGAGATTAGGACCATGTGTTCGGCTTTTCTTTATCGAGTCCACGGAAGAATAAAACATGGATTTCCAATTATCGAGGGCTGGCATCCCTATTGTGGATGTAGTACTTGATATGCTGGATGTCAATGACATAGCCGATCCACATCCACAGAATGCATCCAGCACAAAATTCGGAAAACGCCATTTCTGGCTTTGCGGGTTTCAAACTGCGGTGTCTGACAGGTCGTCAAACATGCGTCAAATCAAGTTTTCCTACTCTCAATTCGGCATGAAAACGCTGTCATGGGGTTTTCCAGTTGATTAAGAATGTCTTGAGTGATCAAGAATTTCTCGAAACCGGCCTGTAGCAGATCGGCAATCCGTTACAGATGCCTTTGGTACTACGACAAGGATAGGGTAATGAAGGACGCACCGTCAAAGCGCTGGACCAGCATCAGAATAGAGTTTTGGCCATCCTTGATGAGTTGCTCCACCTGACTTCGGAGATCCTGGACAGTTAGAACCTCTTTATTGCCTACCCGCTGGATGATGTAGCCGGGGACTAGGCCATTTTGTGCGGCAATACCGTCCGGTTCGACTTCGACAATAATCACCCCTTCAGCGTCTTCTCCTAAATTGTAGTCCTGTTTATCCTGTTCGGTGATGGCCCGGACAGACATTCCGAAAGGATCGATCTTATCCATGGAGACGGAAGCTACTGGAGTTTCCGGTTCACCATTTGAAGCCTGTAGATTGCCGATATCTGCAAATACATTGACTTCGGCATTGTCTCTCCACAGGGTTACCACCACTTTACTGTTTTCACTGGTGAGAGATACCAGACGTGCCAGACTGCGCGGACTGTCTACCGGCTTGCCATCGAATTTGACAATGATGTCCCCGACCCGTATGCCAGCCATTTCCGCCGGACTGTCTGGATTGACCTGTGCAACAAGAGCCCCTTCCGTTCCTTCCAGGCCAAAACTTTCCGCTAAATCTTCATTAAGGGATTGCACCAGGACACCTAGAAAACCCCGCTCAACGATTCCGGTGGACTTGAGCTGATTGATTATTTCCCGGGCCGTGGAAGAAGGAATTGCAAAGCCAATGCCAACATTGCCACCCGTTGGGGAATAGATTGCGTTATTGACTCCAATCACTTCTCCTCGGATATTGAAAAGTGGTCCTCCGGAATTGCCGCGATTGATTGAGGCATCGATCTGGATGAAGTCCAGCAAGGACCCCTGCTGGATATCACGGCCTCTTGCAGAGATAATGCCGCTGGTGGTGGTGCCTCCAAAACCAAAAGGGTTGCCAATGGCAACAACCCAGTCGCCGACCTTGGCGGCATCAGAATCACCAAATTTGGCATAGGGGAGGGGACTGTTGGTTTCGACCTCCAGCAGGGCCAAGTCTGTTCTTTCATCGGTTCCCTTCACGGTTGCGGGAATTCGGGTGCCATTATGCAGAACCACCTCGATGGAATCAGCATCAGCAATGACGTGATGATTGGTGACGACCAGTCCGTCAGGATCCACGATAAAACCAGATCCCACTGCCATGGTTTTGCGAACATTTGGGGCCTGATTCTGATCCGGCATCATCTCAGGCACCCCCTCAAAAAACCGCCGGAAGAAGTCATCAAATGGCATGTTCTCACCGAAAGGGCCTTGTCTTGAGGTTTCAACACTGCCCGTTACCGATATGTTCACAACTGTCGGCTTGACCGCCTCGACCAGCTCAGAAAACCCATCGTTTACATTGACCTTTCCAAGGTCAGCCGCAGCATGTGACGAGTCGAGGCTTGCCGGGGCAGAATTGGCAAGGAGAATCACTGCAATGAAACAGAGAGCCAGGGAAGTCCGAAGGATTTTATGAGGACTTCCGCTGAGTTGACCGGGTGAGATAGAGTTTGCCATTTTCATGTTTTCTTGTGTTTGAAAGAATACTGAAGGCGAGTGTAATCATGACTCCCTGACAGGAATATGAATAAGCGGGGAAATATTTTTGGAATTATATATTAATTTACAATTTTGTGTTGTCATGCTCGATATTGCAACAGCATAAACCGAGATAAATGTCATGAACGCATCAGAATCCAACT
>VXPI01000018.1 GCA_009839585.1 Gammaproteobacteria bacterium | reverse complement strand
GCCTGCGATCATCCTGTTTGTTTCTTTTGCCTGGTTTGAACTCATTGACATTGCGCCCGAAGATCCAAGACGTCTGGCGATGTTTATCCTGACATTCTGGCTGATCAACTTCGTTGCCGTGCTGGCGTTTGGTGAACAGGAATGGTTCAGGCGTGGAGAGCCGTTTTCGATATTTTTTCGCTTGATCGGGGCAATTGCACCCTTTTGCCAGGGGCGGGAAGGTGAAGACAAACGGGCGATCTACCTTTGCCTACCGGGACGAACATTGACCCGATTTACGGCTTTGCCGATTTCCGGGATGGTTTTTATACTGACTACACTCGGCATGGTTTCCTATGACGGTCTTTCCCGGACGTACTTCTGGCTCAAGGCCATCGGGGTCAATCCACTTGAATATCCCGGAAGGAGTGGGGTCTGGGTGCAGAATACCTCTGGTATGGTGGTGGCCTTGATATGCCTTGTTTCCTTGTTTGCCGCTTGCGTGTTTCTTGGTTCCCGACGGTTGAGACCCGGTTCATTCCGCCAGTTGGCTGGTCGACTGGTTTATTCGATCATCCCGATTTCCCTTGTGTTTCACTGTGCGCATTATCTGACCCAGATTATGGTCAACAGTCAATATCTGGTTCTGGCCCTGAACGACCCGATGGCATCGGGTCTTGGTCTGCTGGGACTGGATGATTTTCATGTGACGACTTCGTTTTTAAGTCACCTTGATTCGGTTTCCATCATCTGGGGCGTGCAGACGACCATGATTGTCATTGGGCATATCGTAGGAATCGCAATCGCGCATTCAATTGCCCTGAGTGAATTTCCAGACAAACGTGAAGCAACAAGGAGTCAGTACTTTCTTGCCGGACTGATGGTTGCGTACACGGTATTCGGATTGTGGCTGCTCTCCACCATTGCGATTGGGTGACTGAAAAATCCAGTCTTGCGATCCCGTATGCTCTGGTATAGTCTCAAACAATAAATCCGTGCACGCCCACCCACACGCAAAGGTCATTCATATGGAAAAAGAAAATTCGTTGCGGGTGCGGGTCTGGCGGGGCAGTGAATCCGGGTATTGGACTGAATATGCTGTAGTCGCCCGCGATAATCAGACCGTACTGGATGTGGTCACGGAAATCCAGCGTAAACATGAACCCTCACTTGCCTATCGTTTTGCCTGTCGGGTCGGAGTTTGCGGGTCTTGTGCAATGACGGTCAATGGACAGCCACGATGGACCTGCAGAACACATGTCAAGAAAGTTGCACATGACGGCCAATTGGCAATTGAACCCTTGCGTAATCTGCCGCACATCAAGGATCTGGTGTGTGACCTCGAGCCGTTTATTGACACCTGGCAAAGGGCCGGGGCGATCTTTCAGGGTCAGTCAACCCGTAGCGATCCACCACAAAAAGTCGACCCCGGCTCAAAACCCCGTAAGCAGGCTGATTCTGCTCTTCAATGTATAAACTGTGCAGTCTGTTACAGTGCTTGCGATGTAGTGCACTGGAATCGGAGATATCTTGGCCCGGCGGCACTCAACCGGGTATGGACGCTGCTGAATGATGAACGACACTCCGAACAGGAAGAGACATTCAACAAGGCATTCTCTCGAGATGGATGTAGCTCGTGTCATAGTCATGGAAACTGTACAAGGTTCTGTCCCGTCGAATTGAGCCCGGCGAGTAGTATTGCAGGATTGAAGAAGATGGCATTCAGTGGACCCCAAGCCAGATTAGCCCATGAATGAGCAAACCCTGTTTGTAGTGCAGCGGATTTCGGCAGCGATACTTGCTCCGATGGTCCTGGTGCATCTCGGCCTGATTCTGATCGCTGTTGAAGGGGGCTTGAGTGCTGAAGAAATTCTGTCGCGTACCCGTGACAATGTTGGCTGGACCCTGTTTTATGGATTGTTCGTCGTGTCGGCGGCTATTCATGCCCCAATCGGAATTCGCAATATCCTCAGGGAGTGGACGAGGCTTGGCTGGAAGGCGATTGATGGGTTGGCGATGCTGGTGTGTGTAATACTCCTGGTTCTGGGGATGAGCGCCGTGATTGCGGTGTTTTGAATATGTTCTCTCCGCTACGCTCGCACAGGAGTTATCTGGCATCACTGGGTCATCGAGTCTCGGGTCTGGCCCTGACCTTGTTTTTGCCTTTTCACTTTATGATGCTGGCGAGTGCATTAGGAGGTTCCCGATCCCTGGACAATGCCCTGTCATTGGTCGAGCAACCGGTTTTCCGGATTGCAGAGTGGGGCCTGGTTGTCCTGCTCGCACTCCATTTGTCCTTTGGGCTTCGTGTACTCGGATTGGAAATGTCGAGTTCAGAGACCCCTCGAAAGTTCGGCAAATGGGTGATCTTATGTGCGGGATTTGCGCTGTTGACTGGCCTTCTGATGTTTTTTCAGATGACGTGAAACTATGGGTATTCCCGAGTCCATTGAAACCTTGAGTACAGACATCCTGATTCTCGGGACAGGAGGAGCTGGCCTGTTTGCCGCCCTGCATGCGCGACAGGAAAATCCCGATGCTTCAATCACTATTCTGGCCAAGGGATTGTTTGGCAAGTCGGGGTGTACACGCATGGTTCAGGGCGGATATAACGTGGCCTTGAATCCCGGTGACTCCATCGAACGCCACTTCATGGATTCGATTGTCGGCGGCAAGTGGCTGCCCCGTCAGGATCTGGTATGGACCCTGTGTGAGAAAGCCATCGAACGGATTTATGAACTCGAGAACGAACTCGGCTGCTTTTTTGACCGCAATCCGGACGGAACACTCCATCAGAAAGCCTTTGCTGGACAGAGTTTTGACCGCACTGCACATCGTGGCGATCTGACCGGTATAGAAATCATCAATCGCCTGATGGAAAAGGTATGGACGCTGGATATCCGGAAA
>VXPI01000251.1 GCA_009839585.1 Gammaproteobacteria bacterium | reverse complement strand
GATTTATGCACTCATGAACATTCCACCATTAAGAGGTATGTTCGCGCCCGTCATGTATGCGCTACGGTCATCTGCCAGCCAGGAAACTACATAGGCCACTTCCTCTGGGAGTGCCATTCGCTTCATGGGCACTTGGTCTATTATTTGTTCAAGCACATCGGGCGGCATTGTCTGCGTCATTGAGGTTGCGACATACCCGGGTGAGATGGTATTGACGGTTACCCCCTTGCCCGCGGTCTCCTGCGCTACGGCCATTGTGAAGCCATGTAGGCCTGCTTTTGATGCCGAATAGTTGGCTTGTCCGACCTGTCCTTTCTGACCATTCACTGATGAGATATTGATGATTCTTCCAAAGCCCCGTTCAATCATTCCCTTGACCACTGGCTGGGTAACATTAAACACGCTATCAAGGTTTGTATTGATGACTGCTCTCCATTGATCATGGGTCATTCTTTTGAGAGTCTTATCCCGTGTTATACCGGCACAGTTCACTAATATATCAATGTGCTGGTATATTTTTTCTAGATTCAGTATTAAATTGGAAGCCTGCTCATAATTGGTGACGTCAACCGGGACAATTGTGAAATCATATCCCGCTTTGCGGTTCTCTTTTTGCCAATCTTCAGCTGCGTCTTTTTCAGGGGGGAAGTAAGTTGCGATAATGTGACAATTATTGTCGTGGAGTTCTTTGCATACTGCAGTACCGATACCACCAGTGCCACCAGTAACTAAAGCATTTTTTTTCGACATAGAGCATCTCCTATCGGGTAATTCACGATTTATAACCGCTGCAAAAACTTGTGCAACGCACAAATACATTACCCACAGAGTGCTCTCTGGTCAAGTATTTTTTGTGCAGTGCATACAGGAAGCAAAAACCGGGAAATCACTCTGGATTCATCAGCAGGCCATAACCCGATGCATAACCCGATGACCTCCCAAGACTAGGCAGTGGGCATGCTCCGAGTGTGCGAGTGGGAAGAAGAAGCTTTCAGGGTTGTCGAGAAAAAAGAGGTACTTGTCTGCTTTGAAAAACCAGTCCCCTAGTGGAATTAATCTTCTTCTTTCTTGTCTTCATGCTTGGTTAGAGATGAAAACCAGTCCTGTTGCATTTTTTGCCACATCTGCATGTTCTGCTGGCCCACATTTGACCAGAAGCTCAACGGGTTTTGGTCCAGCATCTCGTTCATGCGCGACTGAAAATGCTCTTGTTGCTGTTGAAAAAAAGCGAGACTTTGATTCAGGAAATTTGAGAAATGCTGGTTTTGATTTCCTCCGTAATAACGGATGAAACGCTGCAAGTTCTCGGTCGAGAAGAGGGGGTCTTTTTCCGATTCCTGGTCAATGATGATCTGAAGCAATATGCTTCGAGTGATATCTTTTTTTGAATGAGCATCAACTACCTTGAATTCCACGTTTTCAATAATCATCTGCTTGACTTCACTCAGGGTGATATAGCGACTTTCCTCCATGTCGTAAATTCGACGATTGGGGTACTTCTTGATAATTCTGATGTCTTTCTGTTCGTTCATCGCAAATTCTGGAAAGTGGGTTATCTTTTCACGAAATGTTTTTCCCGTTATTCGTTCAATAGCTGGTTTTGCAAGATCAATGAACTGCAGCTACTCCATGGACACATAGAACCATCCATTGCCCACGGGAAATATCATATCACACGCCTGAGTTCTTGATATTATTCGTGCGGGTCTGTAGACCAGGGCATCCAATAATGTTGCGGCCAGCGTCAAGTCTCAAGTCTTGTCAGCCTTCAGAAAGGCATATTCTGTGTGCGATGCACAACTCATGGAATATAATAACAGGCTGATCGTTGCCAGACCGTTGCATCCCCAGAATCAATCAAACGATGATCAACAATCCTTCACAGAGTGTCAGTATGAATACTACAAACAGCATTACCAGCGAAGAGTACAAAGAGAAAATGGAACAATTGGAGAAACTGATGAAAGAGGCCGCCTCCGAATACGGAATTCCCGATATTGATCCATTCAATCTGGTTGAGACTTGGCAACAATGGTATGAAGCGATGCTGAAAAATCCGGAAAAAATGTTCGAAACCGGCATGAGTTATTGGCAAGACACCATGAAACTCTATCAGCAGACTGCCATGCAGATGATGGGAGTCGATTCCGAGCCGGTTATTCAAGAAGGGAAGGGAGATCGAAGGTTTCGCCATCAGGCCTGGGAAGAGCAACCGGTCTTCAATGCGATCAAGCAATCCTATTTACTCAGCTCAAAATGTTTTCGGGACCTTGCATCAAATACCGAGGGCATTGATGAACAAACCGCCAGGAAAATGGCTTTTTTCACCGAACAGTACATCGACAGTCTGTCTCCAACCAACTTTGCCTTGACCAATCCAGAGGTTATTGAAAAAGCCGTTGAAACCAAGGGTGAGAATTTACTCAATGGGTTCCAGAACATGCTGGCTGATTTCAAAAAGGGTAATGGAACGCTCAAAATAAGCATGACCGATACGGATGCCTTTGAGCTAGGGAAAAATATTGCAGCTTCTCCCGGAAAGGTGGTTTTTCGCAACAGAATGTTTGAGTTGCTGCAATACGAACCTAGTACAAAAACTGTTAACAACATACCTTTGCTGATCGTTCCGCCATGGATAAATAAATACTATGTGCTGGATCTTCAGCCGGAAAACTCCTTTATCAAATGGCTGTCTGACCAAGGCCATACCGTATTCGTGATGTCATGGGTAAATCCTGACGAGACCTACCATGATGTCCAGTTTGATCACTATGTTCTTGATGGACTAGTAGCCGCTCTTGATGCGGTGAAACAGGCCACCGATGAGGATAAGATCAATGTCATTGGCTATTGCATTGGTGGCGCATTGCTTGCAACTGCCCTTGCTTACATGAG
>VXPI01000268.1 GCA_009839585.1 Gammaproteobacteria bacterium | reverse complement strand
TCTGATGAACGACCTGATGTCATTCGGACTGCACCGGGTCTGGAAAAATTTCGCAGTCAGGCAAAGCGGCCTTCGCAAGGGCGATCATGCGCTGGATGTAGCAGCCGGTAGTGGTGATCTGGCAATCCAGTTTGCAAGGCAGGTTGGCGAGTCAGGGGAAGTCGTGTTGACCGATATCAATCCTGACATGCTCGAGCTTGGCCGTCAGAACATGGTCGATCACGGGCATCTTCAGAATGTTCGCTATGTGCTCGCTGATGCAGAAAGCCTGCCCTTTGAAAACTGCAGGTTCGACTGTGTTGCCATTTCGTTTGGCCTTAGAAACATTACCCGAAAAGAATTAGCCCTGAAATCCATGCGACAGGTGTTGAAGCCGGGCGGCAAGTTGATGGTGCTGGAGTTTTCCGAGCCCGCCAATCCGCAATTAAAACGCATCTATGACCAGTATTCATTCAAGGTCATCCCCAGGATCGGACAATGGGTCGCGAATGATGTGTCGAGTTATCGTTACCTGGTCGAGTCAATCCGCCGCCACCCCAATCAATTATCACTGAAATCCATGATGGAGAATGCAGGTCTGGATTCGGTGCGTATCCACAACCTTGCTGGCGGTATTGTAGCTCTTCACATTGCAACCAGGTACAGCTGAAATTCAATGGATTCCCTGTACAAGTTGCTTACCCTTGCCAGCCAGAGGCTTGCTGAAGCAGACCCGGGCACGAGAACACGGCTTGGCAAATTGGAGGGCAAGGTTTTTCACTTGATTATCCATACCCCGGACATCAATCTATTTGTCGTGCCCACCCCCGTGGGGCTGGTGTTTCAATCTCAATCCGACCGCGATGCAGATGTTATCCTGAGCGGTTCACTTGAGGCATTCGCCGTATACGGTCTTGGCGGTCTTGGGTTTCGCATTGAATCAAGCAAGCCAGTTTCCATTCAGGGTGACCTCGAACTGGCACAGGCTTTCCAGCAGATTCTTGCTAGAATGGATCTGGACCGGGAAGAGCTGCTCGCTGGCATGATTGGCGATACTCCTGCCCGCAAACTGAATGTCCTCATGACCTCGATGATCCGGATGTTCGGCGATTCCGCCCGTCTGGCACAAAAAAACCTGATCGAGTACCTGCAGGAGGAAAAACAGGTACTGGCCAGTCAAACCGCAATGCGACGACATGTTCATGAAGTCGATGCACTGAGGTCCCGTCTTGATCGGGCTGAGCTTCGCGCTGCCGCTCTCAAGCATAAGCTGGATGCCAATCCGGACTAAACGGTGAAAACCGGCATGCGAGTTCGAATAACCATTAAAGATCTGTACCGTGTATTACGCATTGTGCGGATTTGCATAAGACACGGTCTTGACGAATTTGTGCATGCCCTGCAGCCCTTGCGTCCCTATGCATTTCTATTCCGGTTTCTGCCCAGAAAAAGCGGTCTTGAGCTATCTCGGGGAGAACGCCTGACCCGGGCACTCAAGGAACTCGGCCCGGTCTTCATTAAATTTGGCCAGGTGCTTTCGACCCGCCCGGACCTAATCCCTCCAGACATATCGAAGCATCTGGCAGAACTTCAGGATCGGGTTGAGCCCTTCCCTGCAGAACAGGCGGTCTCCATAATCGAGTCGGCTTTGGGTACGCCCATTGCCATGCACTTCAAGAACTTCGAGCAAGAATCAGCGGCCGCGGCATCCGTCGCCCAGATTCACTACGCAACCCTACATGATGACACCGATGTAGTGGTCAAGCTGATTCGTCCCGACATCAAGAAAACCATAGACAGGGATTTGGCGTTGATGTGGATTGTTGCCAAAATCGCAGAAGTGTACTGGCCCCAGGCAAAACGCTTTAAGCCCATGGAACTTGTCGCAGATTATCAACAAACCATTTATGATGAACTGGACCTGATGAGAGAGGCGGCCAGTACCAGTCAGTTCAGCATCAACTTCAAGGACTCTACCGAGTTATACGTTCCAAAAATATTCTGGGATTTGACTTCACATGAGGTTATGGTCATGGAACGAATTTACGGCATTCCGATCCGCGATGTCGAAATGCTCATTGAGGCTGGAATCAATCTGCAGGAAATTGCAGAACGGGGTGTTGAAATCTTCTTCACCCAGGCACTTGATCACGGGTTTTTTCATGCCGATATGCATCCCGGCAATATATTCGTGCTGGAAGACGGCAGGTACTGTGCGGTTGATTTCGGCATTATGGGTACCCTGAGTGTCCAGGACAAGCGTTACCTTGCCGAAAACCTGTTGGCTTTCTTCAACCGCGACTATCGCCGGGTCGCCGAAGCACATATCATGGCAGGCTGGGTCCCTCCTGACACGAATGTGGAACACTTCGAGTCGGCCATCCGTACTATTTGCGAACCCATATTTGCCAAGCCCATTAGCGAGATTTCGTTTGGTGCTTTTTTTCTTGATCTGCTGCGCGTGGCCCGTCGCTTTGATATGCCGCTTCAGCCACAACTGGTCTTGCTGCAGAAAACCATTTTCAATATCGAAGGTCTGGGTCGACAGCTGTATCCGGATCTCAACCTGTGGACGACAGCCAAGCCATTTCTTGAAAAGTGGACAACGGAGCAATTTGGCCCCAAATCACTGCTTAAAGCCGTGCGTCGTGAATTGCCCTATCTGGTTAATCATGCCCCCGAAATCCCAGGGCTGTTTCATCAATTGCTCTACAAGCTGAAAAACGAGCAGATGACAATCACTACCCGGGACAGGGAAATTCGAAACCTGAATCGTTCGGTACAACAAGTGTATCGTGTAATCATCATGATTGCCTTTAGCATGTTTATCCTCGCTTTCCTGTCGTTATTGCCGGCTATCTTCACGACCAGCGTGAGCACAAGATGGGGAGGGCTCGCATTGTTTCTGGGTATCGTAGTAATATT
>VXPI01000205.1 GCA_009839585.1 Gammaproteobacteria bacterium | reverse complement strand
AGTCCGTCAGCTTTCTGACACCATGTGATACCTTTTCCCAGGCCTGATTCATCGGGCCGTTGGAAACGCTGTGATAGCCTTTACCAAGTCGGGTGAATTCCTGTTCGCAGTTGCTGTAGGTATACAGATCCGGGTAATTTCCAAAAACCAGGTTAAAGGGTCGATATGTCTGACCCATGTTTTTCAGGTGTCGGCGGGATCTGGAAGCCGGTGGCTCATCCACCAGGAACTGGCGAACCAGCTGCCCACGGCTATTCAATTCCTGAGTGGGGGTTGATTTGTCCGGATAGTTTGTTACCGTGCAAAAGTATCCTGAACGGGTTAACCCAAGCCAGGTTCCACTCTCCCTCAAATCTCTTCCAGCCAGAATTTGCGGATGGTCTTCCCAGAACCCCATGCTTGCAGATGGCCTGTCATGATATTCATCACGGTTTGCGGCAATAATCAATGGGTAGTCTGGATGCTGATCGATAGCCAGAAACACGATACACATAGGGACTCAGCAATTAGGCAGCGAAGAGGGTGCGACTATATCAGAAAACTGCACAAGTCCTGTTTCGTGAATCGAGACATTGTTCCCTGTACCATGTGCGGGATAACAAAAGCCGGATCAAATCGTGCAAAATTCACTTGAAGGATTTTTTCATATCCTCGTATTTCAGCAATGGGATTCAGCATTCATGAAACACATCATGGCGATTTGGCAATGAGTGAAGAGTCACTTGATCACCTAACGGATATCCAATGGTTTCCTGGCCATATGCATAAGGCCAGGAAAGAGATCGCCGAGGTCAAATCCGAGGTGGACGTGTTTATTGAGATTCTGGATAGCAGAGTCCCGGCGAGCAGTATGAATCCCATGATCAAAGCCTTGCGGGGCGAGAAGCCCTGCATCACCGTGATGTCCAAACCCGACTTGTCGGACCTGGAGTTAACTAGTGAGTGGTCACGTCACCTTGCCGGCCGATACGAACGTCCCGTACTGGTTGCGGATTTGAGAAAGCGGGCAGAAGTCAAACGAATTCCAGCGATGTGTATGGATGTGGTTGAACCCTCCGGCCGGAGCCGTTCAAGGATTTTGGCAATGGTGGTTGGAATACCAAATTCCGGCAAATCCACCCTGATCAACACCCTTTGTGAGCGAGCAGTTGCAAAAACCGGCAACCAACCGGCACTTACTCGCCAGCAACAGCGAATCCGGATCGATGATGGGTTTTATTTGCTGGACACACCGGGCCTCACCTGGCCCAAAATCGAATCCCCCGAGAGTGGACTACGTCTTGCAATCACAGGTGCTATCCGCGACACCGTGGTCAGCTATCAGGACATTGCCTTGTTTGCCCTCGAATTTCTCAAGGACCGATACGGCGAGCGGATTTTGAAACGCTACAATATTGATGACCTGAGCGGGACTTCCATGGAATTGCTACTTGCGGTCGGCAAACATCGCGGATGCCTGATCAAAGGAGGTATGGTCGATCTTGAAAAAGCAGGACGAGCGGTCATCCATGACATCCGGAATGGGCGGCTTGGCGGCATCACTTGGGAGTCTTTAATAGACAAAAAAGAATAATTTTTCCGACAAAAGCATTCATGTTTACCCCTCACCAAACACAGTTTTTCGCTTGGCAACTTACTCGCCGTCTATCTTCGGAAGACGAAGACAAGCTCACTGGTGCAATAATGGATGCTCAGATTGATCTGAATCCACATCAGGTGGATGCCGCACTATTTGCGTTAAGAAATCCATTTAGTAAAGGTGTGTTGCTTGCCGACGAGGTAGGTCTGGGCAAAACTATCGAAGCTGGGCTGGTGATTGCCCAGAAATGGGCAGAGAGAAAACGCAGAATTCTTATCATTGTTCCAGCTAGCTTGCGTAAACAATGGCATCAGGAACTACAGGAAAAGTTTGGAATGGATGGGAAGATACTGGAATCGGCCAGTTATAACCGTGCAATTAAAGTCGGAGATAAAAACCCGTTTGATATTGGTGATGGACTCGTAATTTGTTCATACCAGTTCGCTAGTGCCAGGGCGGAGGAAATCAAGATGATTCCATGGGATCTAGCGATCATTGACGAAGCGCATCGCTTAAGAAATGTCTATAAGAAAAGCAACAAGATCGCGAAGAATCTGAAAAAAACATTGATGTCGGTACCGAAAGTGTTGCTTACTGCTACGCCGTTACAAAATTCACTGCTGGAGCTTTAAGGGTTGGTTAGCATACTGGACGAACATATTTTCGGTGATCTTGAAGGATTTCGAAGTCAATACTCACGACTTACTGATCCGACTTCATTCACAAGCCTGAAGCAGAGAATAGCTCCTGTTTGTAAGCGGACGCTCCGACAACAGGTGCAGGCCTATGTTTCCTACACCCAGCGTATTCCCTTGGTACAGACTTTCACTCCTTCAAGCGAAGAAAAGGTGCTGTATTCACTAGTATCTGAATACCTGCGTCGTCCAGAGTTAAATGCCTTGCCGAGTGGTCAACGCCAGTTGATTTCGATGGTTATGTGGAAATTGTTGGCTTCATCCTCATTCGCCATTGCCGGCGCGCTTGACTCCATAGTAACGCGACTAGAGAGCACATTGGCTAATTTTGATCCGGATGATCAACGAGTGATCGACGATATTCGGGAAGACTATGAAGCACTGGATGAAACCGCCGAAGATTGGCTTGAACAGGAAACGGGGCTTTCCTGTAAGGAGAAGCAGTCCATTCTTGATGAGATCGAAGAACTTAAATGTTACAAAACACTAGCCGAGAATATCCGTCAAAATAGCAAGGGAGAGGCCTTGCTTAACCCAAGTTTAACAGTGGTCGGGTGGCTGCAGTGGGTTTCTGGGAGGAATTCGCCCGATTCCGGGCGGTTTTCGTGAAAAAGCGACATGAACATGCATG
>VXPI01000055.1 GCA_009839585.1 Gammaproteobacteria bacterium | reverse complement strand
AATACGGTTTACCAAAATCCAGCAGCCTGGCCGGACTGTCGCAGGTGCGGTTCAACTACCGTCTTAAAAAAACCTTTTGCAGGTTGTACCCGCAAAGTGAGCGATGGTTCCACAGGGACCCGTTTGAGCTGTTGCTTGATGCAGCAATGATTGACAAGCTTCTTGAGCGATGGCCCGATGAGTTAGCAGTGGCCAAAGGCAATATCATGAGGTCAAGGCACATTCGTGGTACACGGCAATGAATATGCGTTATGAGGATGAGTGGGCTTCCAATGAAGACCAGCTGATGCGGGAGGCCGGTTCCCTTGGAGAGTTGCTGATGCGCTTGCGTGGTTATTTTTCTACGCTACCGATCATTGGGAAGCAATGGAAGCGATTGTTCGAGAACGCACAATCCCTGCCTCCAACTCTGGCAGGATTTCCGCTTTGGATGGGGTTTTCCGTTGACAAATCTCAATCGACCCTGTTGCTTGATGTCTCCGTATTGGGCGGAACACATAGTGCAGACTATTTCCGACAACACGCTAAAACGGGTAATGGGATCCCATCAACAGACTGTATTGCGGCACTTCTGGACGAGTTGGATGCCCCGGACTCCCCTCTTTCAGACATCGCAGGAAACCGGGTATTGGTGGAGTATTCTATCGAGCCGGACAGGCCGGAGCAGGGTGATTGCGGCTATTTTCTATATCCCATCGGTCCCACGCTGGCTGGAGATGCGGCGGGCCAGGATCTTTCGGAACTGCATGTAGTCTATGATGTATTGTCTGCAGTGGGCGGTCATGCTGTAGATAGTGCACGACGTCGATATGCTGATCGTGTCTATCTTGCACTTGGCCCAGGTACTCGTATCGGTGCCATGGGAGCCTTTGTTTCCAGTCCACAAGTATTCCGGGTCACGATGCTGGGTTTCAGGACACCCGGCGAGATCATGGCGTATCTTGATCGCACAGGGTGGCGAGGGAAAAAATCGTTGATCATTTCGGTGTTGGAGCGGCTTGAAGAGCGTGGCGTCCTCTCTCAAATGCAGTTGGGAGTCCGGCTTGATTTCAGCGACTCCGGGTTTGAACCTACTCTGGAAGTCCAGATATTTTCCGCGAATACCATTTATGACCAGACTGGCTGGTTCAAGGACAAGGAGTGCTGGATAGACTTGATGAATGGCTTGCGTGAGGAGCAAATTGCAGTTCCCGAGAAACTCAAGGGATTGACAGGATGGTCGGCCACCATGAAAACGCTGATGGGATGTTCAGGTCTGTTGCTACTCCTTCAGAGAATCCACCATTTCGCAATCGTAATCAATGGCGATGGGGAATTGCAGGTGAATGCCTACTTGTTTCTGCTAACCGCGCGCTGGCCGAACAGTAAAAACTGAAAATTTTTCGACGATCGGGTTTCGACCATTGTTGCTCGTCAAACTTCAACAATCCATCAGGCAACAATGCGACACGTGATCGATATCCTGGTCGCCCGTGGGCGGATTATTGACGTGATTCCTAAAACACATGCTCTTAAGCAAGCAGTTTCAATACTTCGCTAGCGGCATCAAGCCCACTCTGCAAGGCCGAGTTTAAGGAGGGAATTCCCAGGTAATCGCCAGCAAAAAACAGGCCATGTATGCTTCCACAATCTTGCCGTTGCATGTGAGCGAGTGCAGTCAGGGTCCCGCCGGTTGATAAACATGCAGCTTCAGGCCATTTTTGAACATGTGAGAACAGGGGTCTGGATGACATCCGCGGGAAGTATTTCCTGATTTCCAGAAGCGCTCGCCCGGTTATTTGCTCATCACTCAACACAAACAGCTCATCAGCCTGTTTGTCAATGAAAAGGGCATCAATCAATGCCTTGTCTTGAGGGGCGGTTTGTGGAGACAACAGGGAAAGATGACTCATGCCGCTGATCATTGTTCCCGCCTTTTGCGGGAAACCAACTGCATACCAGTTTTCGGGAAGAGGGCTGGAATCAACACCAAAAAACACCCGGCAGCACCTTGAGTAGGCAACTCGTTGCAGAGTATGGCTCATGGCCTCGGGTAATTCAGGGGCAATTTTGAGGACAGCTGTTGCTGGTATGGCGCAGATCACGGCATCGGCCTTGATGGTGCCTGCATCGGTGATGACGCTTCGCACGGCCCCGTTTTCAGTCTGGATGCGCCGGACTGGGGTCGAGTATTGAATATTCGATTTGCACTTTCTGGAGAGAGCATCAACAAAGGCACGCATGCCGCCATCGGGAACCTCAGGCCAGGCGACTCCATTTAGCCCATTATGCCAAAGTACTGCCTTTGCATATGCGATACCGACCTGTTCCGGGTTGGCAAACGTATAGCCGGCTAACCCCGGGCCATAAAGCCAGTCTAGCGACTCGGTTCCAATTTCCCGTTCAAAGAATTCTGCAGCACTCTGCTCGAAATCAATGCTGAGAATATGATCCGGCCTATCAAGGCTCAGTTTATCGGCCTGATCCTGAACCATCTTGGCGAACTTCATGGCTTGCCAGACTCCCTTTGGAGATAGCAATTGAAATGACAGCATCGTACGCACGGTTTTCAGGATATTGTGCAACTGGCGGTCTCCATAAAGGCCATGAAACCGGCCATTTCGATAGATTCCACTGTGAATGGGCAATGCTGTCGGTTTTGTTGGAATCCCGAGGCATGATGCCATGGAAATGGCGGTTGAATAGGATTTCAAAAACAGGTTTGCACCGAGTTCAATCTGGAACCCGCCGATATCGATATGCGCCGCTCGGCCACCGGGATATGTTGCGGCATCCAACACGGTGACTTCAACGCGATTGTCAGTCAGTGCGTAAGCGGAAGCCAGACCGGCCAGCCCAGCACCAATCACGATTACTTTTTGATCAGATTCCATTATCGTTTATGCCAGCAGCCATGGGATCGCTGC
>VXPI01000375.1 GCA_009839585.1 Gammaproteobacteria bacterium | reverse complement strand
CTCCAAGGCGCATGCCGACCATGTAACGATTTCCGGGTACGAAGGAGGCACGGGTGCCAGTCCACTGACTTCCATCAAGCATGCCGGATCTCCCTGGGAAATTGGCCTGGCCGAAACACAGCAAACGCTGGTTCGGAATCAGTTGCGAGGCCGGATTGCCGTACAGGTCGATGGCGGATTGAGAACCGGCCGTGATGTCGCGGTAGCGGCCCTGCTTGGTGCCGACGAATTCGGATTCGCAACGGCCCCCCTGATCGCTTCGGGCTGTATCATGATGCGCAAATGTCACCTCAACACCTGTCCGGTTGGCATCGCCACCCAGGACCCCCGTTTGCGCAAGCGCTTTACAGGGCAGCCCGAACATGTTGTCAACTATTTCTTTTTCGTAGCCGAAGAGTTGCGGGAAATCATGGCGAAACTCGGGTTTGCAACAGTCGATGAAATGATTGGCCGGGTTGACCGATTAAAAACCCAAAAGGTTATCCGGCACTTCAAGACCAAGGGTCTCGATTACAGCCGAATCCTGGCTCGTGAGACGGTCGGGCCCGAGGTTGCGATCCACAACTCGGAGTCCCAGGATCACGGCCTTGAAAACGTGCTTGACCGGGAACTGGTTGAATCGGCGAAACCCGCTCTTGATTCTGGGTTGCCAGTGATCATCCACATCGATATCCGCAATACGGATCGTACAGCGGGTGCGATGCTCTCGGGTGAAATCGCAAAACAGTACGGCCATAAGGGATTGAAAGACAACACTGTGGTGATCAAGGCCAGAGGAACCGCTGGGCAGTCGTTTGGAGCGTGGCTCGCCAAGGGCGTATCAATTGAACTGGAAGGCGAAGCAAACGACTATGTCGGCAAGGGTCTTTCCGGAGGCCGGATGGTAGTTTTTCCACCACAGGATACGTCGATGAACAACCGACGCGAAAACATCATCGTCGGCAATACTGTCCTGTATGGAGCAATTTTCGGAGAGTGCTATTTCAGCGGCGTGGCCGGTGAGCGCTTTTGTGTTCGAAATTCCGGTGCAATCGCCGTGATTGAAGGGGTTGGTGATCATGGCTGTGAATACATGACGGGCGGTGTTGTGGTCTGCCTGGGCCAGACCGGGCGCAACTTTGCTGCCGGCATGTCCGGTGGCATAGCCTATGTGTATGATGAAGCCGGGGACTTTGAGAAAAAATGCAACATGCAGATGGTCGCTCTGGAACCAGTCGACCCTGATCAACCTGCCGAAAGTATCGACAATCCGCTGGAAGCAGACGAGGCCCGTCTGCATCACTACATTTCCCGCCACCTGGAGTATACGGGAAGTCCCATAGCAAAGAATATTCTCGGGAACTGGAACGAATCCAGATCACGTTTCGTACGCATCATGCCGCACGACTACAGGCAAGCCCTGGAATTTCTGTATTCTCAAATGCATGAAAAGGATTACAAGGTCCAGCATGGGTAAGATCACGGGTTTTCTGGATATTGAGCGCAAGGAAGTCGGCTATGAGCCGGTCAATGAGCGTATTGTCCACTTTCGGGAGTTTGTCGTTGAACTGACTGAAGATGAATTGCGTGATCAGGGGGCAAGATGCATGGATTGTGGCATCCCCTATTGCCAGAGTGGTTGTCCGGTAAACAATATTATTCCCGACTGGAACGATCTGGTTTATCGCGATGACTGGAAACGGGCGAGTGAAGTGCTTCATTCGACCAATAATTTCCCGGAATTCACGGGCCGGATATGTCCCGCGCCCTGTGAAGCATCCTGCACGCTGAATATCGAGGACAACCCGGTCACCATAAAGAGCATCGAAAAGAATATCGCTGAAAGAGCCTGGAAGGAAGGCTGGGTACAGCCGGAAATTCCGCGCCATCGCACCGGGCGGAGTGTGGCAGTTGTCGGATCGGGTCCGGCTGGCCTCGCCTGCGCCCAACAACTGGTGAGGGCGGGTCATTATGTATCGATCTACGAGAAACAGGATCGAAGTGGCGGGTTATTGCGCTATGGCATACCCGATTTCAAGCTGGACAAGATGCTGATTGATCGACGTATGGCACAAATGAAGACGGAAGGGGTACGTTTCCACTCCGGCACCCATGTTGGGGTTGATATACCGGTTTCGTATTTTCTGGACAATTTTGATGTCATGGTTTTGGCTGGCGGCTCTGAAGAGCCGAGAGATATAGAGGTGCCGGGACGGAATCTGAACGGAGTCTATTTTGCCATGGACTTCCTGCGTTCCAATACGCGACGCGTTCAGGGTCAGAGTACGGCAGATGAAGAATTCATCTCAGCCGAAGGCAAGGATGTAATCGTGGTTGGCGGTGGTGATACAGGTTCTGACTGCATTGGCACGTCGATTCGCCAAGGCTGCCGGTCGGTGACCCAAATCGAGATTCTTTCCGAACCCCCTGAGAAAGAAGACAAAGGGTTGACCTGGCCAAATTGGCCCCACAAGATGCGGACCTCGACATCGCAGGCTGAAGGATGCAAACGCATCTGGGATGTCAAGACGCAATCCATTGAAGGCGATGATTCGGGTCAGGTGGCCGCATTAAACTGCATCAAGGTCGCCTGGGATCATGCCGATGGCCAGTGGAAAATGAGGGATATCGAGGGATCGGAACTTACCTTGAAAGCCGACATGGTTCTCCTTGCCATGGGCTTTGTCCATCCAGTGTACAAAGGGCTTCTGGAAACCCTGGGGGTTGACATCGATAACAGGGGCAATGTCAAGGCCGGTAATCGTGGTGCAAACGCTTATCAAACCAGTCTGGAAAACGTGTTTGTTGCCGGCGACATGCGTCGCGGTCAATCGTTGGTGGTATGGGCTATCCATGAGGGACGGCAGTGTGCCCGCGCTGTCGATATCCACTTGCGGGGCAAGAGTGATCTCCCACTCTGATCAGGAC
>VXPI01000404.1 GCA_009839585.1 Gammaproteobacteria bacterium | reverse complement strand
CACTGGAATCTGCCGTGCAATCGCTTTCTGACGGTGAATTGAAAGCCAGAACCGGTGAATTCAAGGCTCGTGCTGCCGAGGGAGAAGCTACTGAAAATCTGCTTGAAGAGGCCTTTGCCGTGGTTCGTGAGGCATCGGTGAGAACCATTGGATTGCGGCATTTTGATGTTCAGTTAATTGGCGGAATGGTCCTGAATGAAGGCAGGATTGCCGAGATGAAAACCGGGGAGGGCAAGACGCTGGTTGCCACGCTTCCAGCCTATCTGAATGCAGTTTGCGGTATTCCGGTGCACATCGTGACCGTGAACGATTATCTCTCCCACCGTGATGCGAACTGGATGGGTGAGATTTACCAATTCCTTGAGCTTACGGTTGGAGTTGTGCATTCCAATCAGCCACGCGAGGACAAGCAACAGGCCTATCGTTCAGACATTGTTTACGGGACCAACAACGAGTTCGGGTTTGATTACCTGAGAGACAACATGGCGTTTTCCGGTCAGGATCGTTTCCAGCGTGAGCTGGGTTTCGCGATTGTTGATGAGGTTGACTCGATTCTGATTGACGAGGCCAGGACTCCGCTGATTATTTCAGGTCCTTCAGAGGGCAATATCGGGCTTTATCAGCAAATGAATAAAGTTGTGCCGCGTCTGGAGCGCCAGACTGAAGAAGACGGCCCCGGTGACTTCAGCGTTGATGAGAAAACCCGGCAGGTATCGCTTACCGAGTCGGGTTTTGAAAGCGCGGAGAGAGTACTCACGGAATCCGGACTGTTGCCTGAAGGGGGCAGCCTTTACGATATCAGTCATATTGGCCTGTTGCACCATCTGTATGCTGGACTGAGAGCCCATCATGTGTTCAGACTGGATGTCGAGTATATTGTCCGGGACAACTCGATTGTGATCATCGATGAATTCACCGGGCGGATGATGCCTGGCCGACGCTGGTCGGAAGGTCTGCATCAGGCAATCGAGGCCAAGGAAGGGGTGGCCATTCAACAGGAAAACCAGACCCTTGCATCGATCACATTCCAGAATTATTTTCGGCTCTACGACAACCTCTCGGGCATGACCGGAACGGCCGATACCGAGGCTCCGGAGTTCTTGCAGATTTACGGGCTTGAAGTTGTGGTCATGCCGACCAATCAGCCGATGATTCGCAAGGACTTTCCGGATCAGGTGTATCGCACTTCGAAAGAAAAATACGATGCGATCGTTCAGGGGATCGAAGACTGCCGGTCCAGACAGCAACCGGTGCTGGTTGGCACCGCTTCCATTGAGTCATCGGAGTTGATCTCGGGAATTCTCGGGAAAAAGAAGGTTCCCCATCAGGTCTTGAATGCCAAGCAACATCAGCGGGAAGCCGAGATCATTGCAGAAGCCGGTAGACCGGGAAAGGTTACGATTGCTACCAATATGGCTGGCCGGGGAACCGATATTGTCCTTGGCGGCAATCTGGAGATTGAGCTGGCGCAGCTGGAAGATCCGTCCCAAATCGAAACGGCCAGGGCCGAGTGGCAAGCCCGGCATGAGCAAGTGATTGAATCGGGAGGCCTGCATGTTCTGGGCACGGAAAGAAACGAATCCCGACGTGTTGACAATCAGCTGAGGGGGCGCTGTGGACGGCAGGGTGACCCGGGTTCCAGCCAGTTCTATCTGTCGCTGGAAGATTCACTGATGCGGATTTTCGGATCCCAGAAGATAGCCGGATTGATGAGCAATCTGGGCATGGAAGAGGGAGAAGCCATTGAGCACACATTGGTCACTCGAGCGATTGAGAACGCCCAGAAAAAAGTCGAGGGACATAATTTCGATATGCGCAAGCAGTTGCTGGAATACGATGATGTTTCAAACGAGCAGCGCAAGATTATCTATGACCAGCGTAATGATCTCATGGAGAGCGATGATATCTCGGATTACATTGACTATGCCCGGGAGGAAGTGATCAGGCAGGTGATTGATCATTCGATTCCCCCGCAAACCCTGGAAGAGCAATGGGAAGTACCGCAACTTGAGCAGGACTTGAAGCGGGATTTTGGCCTGGAGTTGCCAATTTCCACATGGCTTTCGCAGGAGGCGAATCTGGATGAGGATTCCCTGCGAGAGAGGATTATGAATGCTGTCGTCGAGAATGCCGAAACCAAGGCCAAACAGGTAGGCGGAGCCAATATGCGTACTTTTGAAAAGCACATTATGCTCAAGGTGCTTGATGAGAAGTGGAAGGAGCATCTGGCCAATATGGATTATCTGCGCCAGGGGATTGGTCTTCGAGGGTATGCACAGAAGAACCCCAAACAGGAATACAAGCGCGAAGCATTTTCGATGTTCAGTACCCTGCTTGATTCAGTGCGTCATGATGTGATTTCGATTTTGGCCAGGGTGCATATCCCGACCGAAGAAGAGCAGGTTGAAATGGAAAACCGTCTGCGTCAACGCCAGGCTGAAGAAGCCAAAATGAAGTATGTGCATGAAAATGCATCCAGTCAGCAAGGGGACGAGACAGGTTCGGGGGGGCAGACGTTTGTACGCTCCACTCGCAAGGTCGGTCGTAACGAACCGTGTCCTTGCGGTTCCGGAAAAAAATTCAAACACTGCTGCGGCAGGATTTAATTCCGGTGTCCGGCAACCTGGAACAAAAAAGCCCCCTGGCCCCACCGGGGTTTCCGGACCTGCCTGCCATTATGGGGCTTGGCATGGTTGCCGGTGATGCGGGGATCAAGCATGCCGGGCGCAATGATCTGGCGATCTGGGTTCTGGATTCCGGAACTTCTGCTGCAGGGTTGTTCACGCGCTCCGTATTGCCGGCCGCTCCGATTACCGTCACGAAAGAGCATATCCAGACCGCACCTCCAAGAGCACTGGTCGTCAAAAGTCTAGTATTCACAACTTAAGCTTACGACCAAATAACGCGTGTAGATGTCCG
>VXPI01000101.1 GCA_009839585.1 Gammaproteobacteria bacterium | reverse complement strand
ATGCGGGTTGCCGAGACTTCTGTATTGAATTTCTCGGGAGCATCCAGAAAACCGGCGGCGACAATCGAGACCAATAGCGGGGCACATGCCACTCCAATTACCGAGACAACCAGCAGCAATAATCCAAAGCGACCCAACATCAGTTGCAGGAAGGATGAAACATCTTTCTGGCCACGATGCATTCGATAATCTGTAAAGACTGGAACAAACGCTGCAGAGAGAGCGCCTTCTCCAAAAATGCGCCTGAAGAAATTAGGGATTCGGAAGGCCACGAAAAACACATCAGCCGCAGCCTTGTCTCCTAGAATGTTGGCGAAGATAATATCCCTGATTAATCCTGTTATGCGTGACAGCAGAGTCATCAAACCCACTGTTGATATAGACTTGATTATCCTGGATGACATCAGAAACCCAGCAACATAAAAGGATTTTGCTCTTGACAAATATCCTGAAATCGTGGATATTCGGTTCCCCGACAAACAGACCGACCTTTTGAGGACGATTCTTTGGCCAATTCACCCCAAGCAAGAAAACGAGCGCGGCAGAATGTCAAGCAACGCGAGCACAATATGAGCCAGCGTTCGGCTTTGCGCTCATCTATCAAGAAATTCCTGAAAATCATAAATTCTGGCGAGCGACAAGCCTCCGAGCAGGCATACCGCGAGACAGTTTCCAAAATCGACAGTGCTACATCCAAGGGCTTGCACCATCGTAATCGCGCAGCACGTCTAAAATCCAGGCTCAATAACCGACTTCGTGCACTGAGCGCCTGAACATTCCAGTTCATGCCGTTACTGCGATATTGTCGCGATGGATGAGTTCGCTCTCTCCGCAATAACCCAAGATATGTTCGATACTGTGGCTCGGTTGCCCGATGATTCGGCGTGCCTCGTCGGAATTGTAGTTAACCAATCCGCGAGCGATCTCCAGACCTTTGTGGTCAATACAAGTCACGATCTCGCCACGAGTAAATTCTCCTTCAACAGCGGTCACGCCAACGGGTAACAGACTTTTGCCCGCATCCTTGAGAACACTGACTGCGCCATTATCAAGTATCAGTTTTCCATTGCTGCGCAACTGGCCAGCCAGCCATTGCTTGCGAGCGGCAATTCGCTCTTTCCCCGGTGAAAGCAGTGTTCCCATTTCTTCACCGCCCCGTAATCGAAGCAATACGTTCTGTTCCTGGCCAGAAGCGATGATTGTATAGGAACCGGAGCGGGATGCTTTCTGGGCAGCCTGGAGTTTCGTAATCATGCCTCCACGGCCAGATTCTCCGGCTTCTCCTGCAAGTTCCAGCAGGGATGGATCATCAGCTTTTCCGTATCGGACAAGCTGTGCACAGTCTGACTGTGTTGGGTTCATGTCATAAAGCCCGTGCTGATCAGTCAGTAAAATCAGGCATTCTGCATCAATCAGGTTTGCAGCGAGAGCGGACAGCGTATCGTTGTCTCCAAAGCGGATTTCTTCATTGACCACGGCATCATTTTCATTAACGATAGGCACCACTCCCAGATCCAACAATTCTCGGATGGTATTTCGGGCATTGAGATAGCGTTGCCGGCTGGCTAAATCAGCATGGGTGAGCAGTATCTGCGCTGCATGAACACCACGTTGCTGAAATGCGGCTTCATAGCTGTGAACCAGTCCAATTTGTCCGATGGCCGCCGCTGCCTGCAAGAGATATATCTTGTCCGGTCTATGCTCCCACCCCAAACGTCTCATGCCTTCCCCTATTGACCCTGAAGAAACCAAAACCACCTGCATGCCGTCATTTAACAGGTGACACACCTGATCAGACAGGGATTCGACCACATCTCGACGCAGTCCCGCATGGGAATCGGTGAGAAGTGCAGTTCCAATCTTGATCACCCACCGAGTCGATTGAGTCAGTACTGATCGATCGTTTTTTTCCATCTTTCTACCTCGCTCGACCATCAGACCAGCTGTTCCTGATTCGCATCATCTTCTCGTTGCAAGATCAAATACTGCATGATCTTGCCCACCAATTCGTAACATCCGGAACCGCTTACAGCAGATATTGAAAAGATCGGCTTGTTCCAGTTTAGGTCTTTTATGAGTCTGTTTTTGATTTCATCCGCTTTGGAAATTTCAAGCGTATCTATCTTGTTTAGAACCAGCCAACGTTCTCTTTCTGCAAGCGAATATGCTGATTTTCCGAGTTCCATTTCAATATCGCGAATTGCAGTTTGAGGTTCCCGGTCTGCCAATGGGGAAACATCCACTAAATGTAGCAGAATCTGGGTTCGATTCAGATGTTTTAGAAACTGTATGCCTAACCCTCCGCCTTCAGTAGCACCCTTTATGAGACCGGGAATATCAGCCATTACGAAACCATCCGAATCACCGACATCGACCACACCGAGTTGTGGATAAAGCGTGGTGAACGGGTAATCGGCAATTTTGGGGCGGGCTTGCGAGACAGAACTCAAGAAGGTAGATTTGCCCGCATTAGGCAAGCCCAGCAATCCCACATCGGCAAGTACTCTCAGCTCCAGCCGTAATTTTCTTTCATCCCCCAATGTGCCTAAAGTAGTTTTCCTTGGTGTCTGGTTAATGCTGGTTTTGAAGTGGGCATTGCCAAGCCCATGGCGCCCCCCTCTTGCGACCAGTAACTCTTCATCTTCGAGAGTTACTTCTCCAATCGCTGTTTCTGTTTCAACATCATAAACAATAGTGCCTAACGGAACCTTAATTCTCAAATCAGCACCCGCTTTACCGGTGCAGTCATGGCCTGAACCGGACTGGCCTGATTCCGCCTTATACGTCCGGATATGCCGAAAGTCGGTCAGGGTATTCAGGCTTTCATTGCCAACGATAAAGATGTTTCCGCCGTCTCCTCCATCACCACCATCTGGCCCGCCTTTTGGCCGGTTTTTTTCGCGTAGAAAACTGAGGCAGCCGTTACC
>VXPI01000152.1 GCA_009839585.1 Gammaproteobacteria bacterium | reverse complement strand
GTTCTGATGGCAAATATATTTCGATTTGTGCCCTGGAAGACAAATTCCATCAATCGCTGATGGACCGACTGGGGATTGACAAGGATACCTTGCCCGACCATAGGGACTCGGCAAACTGGCCTGCCCTGCACGACCGGATAGCCGGCATTGTCAAAACACGTTCACGTCATGAATGGTGTGAGATGCTGGAGGGTTCCGATGCCTGCGTAAGCCCTGTCTTGAATTTACGCGAGGCTCCTGACCATCCTGCCAACAGGGAACGCTCCAGTTATGCTATCGTTGACGGTGTCCTCCAGGCAGCTCCTGCCCCTCGATTTTCAAGAACCGAATCGAATATTGATCATGCGGCACCGAAACTCGGAGAACACACCTATCAAATTCTCCGTGAAATCGGGATTGATGCTGCAAAAATTGAAGGTTTAATAGGAGAAGGCACCGTGTTTGACTGTGATCGCAGTATTAACCCTCGGTCCTCAAATCAGGCAACTTGAGAAACAGAAAAATGTCTATCCATAGTTCCATCATCCGAAAAGTGCTTTTTTGGGCCATTGCCCTTATCTGGCAGCCATCTGGAATCGTTCTGTATTCCTTGATAATGTTTGGTTTTTCGGTATTTGAGGATACGGGCGGTGAAGGCCAGGCTTTTTTGATGTTCATTACTGCCATATCCGGTTTGTTCCTGGCGCTTGCGTGTCGAAAGTTATGGCAGCAGGATCATAAAATTTCGTTTTGCCTATGTGCACTGGTTTTGGCACCAATAAGTATATTCGGGGTTTTATTTGCAGGCTTGCTCGGCCCCTTGATGATGTTATTCTATGCCCTGATCATAAGCCTTCCCGCCTGGTTGATGGTCTTCGTTTTTCATTGGCGAAACATGCGAAATGGAAATTAATATCAAGAGAAACGATCAATCAGGCTTGTGGCAATTCCTGTCTTGAGTTCAGTCATGAATAGAGATTCCGAAATGTCCGAGATGCTGCTTTCGCGTCTCAGGGATTTTATGGATAGGCATGTCTATCCGAATGAACTAGCCTATCGCGAAACTCTGGAATCGGCGCAGAATCGATTCCAGAGCTCTGGACTGATCGATGAACTCAAGGGACTCGCTATCAAGGAAGGGCTCTGGAATTTGTTCATACATGTTGAATACGGACATTATTCAGAAAACGGGGGCATGACTAACCTTGAATATGCCCCATTGGCAGAAGAAATGGGACGAGTATTGTGGTCTCCAGAAATCTTTAACTGCAATGCTCCGGACACGGGAAATATGGAAGTCCTGATGAAGTATGGAACTCCAGCACAACAGGAAACTTGGCTGGAGCCGCTACTCAAGGGTGAAATCCGGTCTTCCTATGCCATGACCGAACCGGATGTAGCGTCCAGTGATGCCACCAATATCCAGCTGAGAATTGAACAGGACGGTGATGAGTGGGTACTGAACGGAAGGAAGTGGTTCATAACCGGAGCAATGCATGAAAACAATCAATTATTGATTGTGATGGGTAAAACAGACCCCGATAATCCGGACCGACATCGCCAGCAAAGTCAGGTGCTGGTACCCAGGGAAACATCCGGAATCACCCTGGTGCGTCCTCTTACCACTTTGGGATATGACGATGCACCATTCGGACATGCAGAAATACTGTTTGAGAATGTCCGGGTGCCACTTGAGAACATCCTGCTCGGTCCGGGCCGTGGTTTTGAAATTGCCCAGGGACGTTTGGGTCCCGGACGAATTCACCATTGTATGCGATTAATTGGATCTGCCCAAAGAGCTTTGGAGCTGGCTTGCATACGCGTTACCAATCGCAGTGTATTCGGGAAATTACTGTCAGAAAACCAGTCGATTAGAGAAGATATATCAAAATCATTCTCGGATATTGCAATGGCTCGCCTGCTAGTCCGTGAAACGTGCAGAAAAATGGATAGGCATGGAGCCAGGCAAGCCAGAGACTTGATCGCAGCCAGCAAGACACGGGTTCCGCTATTGGTTCAGGAGGTGCTTGACCGGTGCATCCAGATACATGGCGCCGGCGGATTGACTGCAGATTATTTTATGGCAGAAGCATTCAACTACGCCCGCTGGTGTCGCCAGGCCGATGGGCCTGATCAGGTTCACCATATGGCGCTTGGCAAACAGGTTATTTCCCGTTATGCATGATTTTGATAATTTCAGGCTGAAGCGTCTTGAAATCTATCTTTCCGAACACCTGGAATCATTTTCACGTCCTCTGGAAATCCTTAAATTCCCTGATGGGCAGTCGAACCCGACATATCTATTGAGTTCCCCCAAGGCAAAATACGTCCTGAGGAGGCAGCCCGATGGAACCCTGCTTCCTTCGGCGCATGCTGTGGACCGCGAGTTTCGAGTCATGAATGCATTGAATGGAGCAGGGATCCCGACCCCGCGATGCCTGCATCTTTGTGAAAATGAAGACGTCATTGGAACCATGTTCTTCATCATGGAGTTTGTCGAGGGCACCATATTCTGGAACCCGGCCCTTCCCGAATTAAACAATGATCAAAGAGCCAGGGTGTATGGTCAAATGAACCAGGTCTTGGCCGATCTTCACTCTGTTCAGCCCAAGTCCATAGGCCTGGCAGATTTTGGAAAGCCGGGAAACTATTTCGCTCGTCAGACTGATCGCTGGGTACGCCAATATCAGCAGTCCGCAACCGAGACGATTGAAGAAATGGACTGCCTCACCCAATGGTTACTGGAAAATCTCCCGGTTGATGACGGCACAACCTGTGTAGTCCATGGTGACTATCGGCTGGACAACCTGATTTTTGATGCCGAGCGGCTTGAGATTCTGGCGATACTGGACTGGGAACTCAGCACACTGGGAAATCCCCTTGCGGATATTGCCTATCAATGCATGCAGCTTCGTTTTCCTGATAACGATATTCTGCCGGGTCTGGGT
>VXPI01000195.1 GCA_009839585.1 Gammaproteobacteria bacterium | reverse complement strand
ACCGGCGGGTGCTTTTTGAAGCGACGGATCAGGACAATCCCCTCCTTGAGAGGCTCAAGTTCATCGCGATTTTTGCTTCCAACATGGATGAATTTTTCATGAAACGGATCGGCGGACTCAAGCTACAGGTTGCGGCCGACGTGTCTGAATTGACGGATGACGGAAGAAGTCCACTGCAACAAATTCAGGAGTGCAGGCAACTGGTTGAAGAATTGACCGAATTTCAGGAAGCCGCTTTTGAATCCATCTCAAATGAACTTAAAGAGCACAATATTGCAATCATTAATTATCAGGATTTGCAGGAAACGGGTCAAAGCAATCTGAGACAGTACTATCTCGATAATGTGTTCCCCCTGATGACACCCCAGATTTTTGATCCTGCACACCCTTTCCCCTTCATCTCCAACCTGTCCCTAAACCTGGTTGTCACGTTTCCGGCCGAATCCACCGATGAAAACGCCATTGCGAGGGTCAAGGTGCCGATCGGTACCGGGGTACCACGCTTCATCAAGGTGGATGACTATCGTTTTGTCCCGCTTGAGCAAATCATTGCGAACAACCTCGATCTGCTGTTTCCCGGTGAAAGTCAATTTGAATATGATTTCTTTTTCGTTGCTCGTAATGCAAGTACGGAGCGTCAGGAATCCGGTGCGGCCGACCTGCTGTCAATGATTGAACTGGAATTAAGGGACCGTAGAATTGCTCCAATCGTTCGTATGGTAGTCAACAGGGGAATGAATCCTGAACGCCAGAGTATGCTTACCGAATTACTTGGCCTTGATTCAGAGCTGGATGTATACGAAACCGAGGGTTTACTGGCTCGAAGAGACCTGTTTGAACTCACCGGTCTGCCAATCGCAAACTTGCGATACCCACCGCATCAACCGGTCAATCACCATCGGCTACAGGATACTCAACGAAGTATCTTCAATCACATCCGCGAAGAGGGAGCAATATTACTCCAGCATCCATATGAGTCATTTTCGGGATCCGTGGTCAGGTTTCTGGGTGAAGCGGCGCGCGATGAATCAGTCAGGGCGATCAAGATGACCCTATATAGGACTGATCGCGAAACCCGTATTGTTGATCTTCTGATTGAAGCCGCAAATAACGGCAAGCAGGTCGCCGTAGTGGTCGAGATCAAGGCAAAGTTTGACGAAGCCAATAACATCACCTGGGCGGAACATCTCGAAGAAGCGGGTATTCATGTGACCTACGGCGTGGTCGGGTTCAAAACTCACAGCAAGGTACTTTTGGTCATACGACGAGAAAAAAATCAATTACAGCGTTATGTCCATATTGGTACCGGGAATTATCATGGCGGAACCGCTAAACTCTATACTGACCTTGGGCTTCTAACCTGTGACAAGGAAATTGGCGAGGATGCTACCGAACTTTTTAATTTCCTGACTACGGGTCATATCAAAAAACGCCAGTTCAAGCATATTGTGATTGCGCCGATTGACCTGAAGAACGAAATCAGACGCCGGATTGCCATTGAAATCGAGCACGTCAAGAATGGAAAAACCGGCCTTATCCGCATGAAAACAAATGCACTGGAAGACAAGGATGTGGTCAAGGATCTCTACCAGGCATCCCTTGCAGGCGTCAAAGTCGACCTTATCGTTCGAGATACCTGTCGTTTGCGGCCAAAGGTTGCCAATTTATCCGAAAACATTACCGTGATCAGCATTGTTGGTCGATTCCTGGAGCATAGCCGAATTTTTTACTTTCACAATAATGGCAAGCATGAGTATTTCATCGGTTCTGCTGACATCATGAAGCGTAATCTGGAAAGCCGGGTTGAAGTCGTAACCCCCATTGAGAAAAAATCCCTGAAGGAATCACTGAAACTTATCCTTGATACCCTGATGAATGATCATGTCGACAGCTGGGAAATGCGCCCTGATGGAAGTTACGTTTCTCGCAAGAAAGATGATCCCAAGGCGGTAGGTTGCCAGCTTCAGCTTCTTGAATACTCCCAAGTCCGTGTGCGGGGCAAACGCAGTGGAAAGAAGAAACAGTACAAGGCGATCAGAAAAAGAAACTGAATGTTTCCCGTTCGCTTGAACCGGGGCGGCAAATGATGGCCTGATCGTGAGGTCAGGTGAGCGACATTTTTCCTTCAATCTGGTTGACCGGTATAGCCTGGTCCTCAAGCATGATGGGAATCCCATCATTGACCGGATAGATCATGGTGTTGTTCTGTGTAATCAGGGCTTGCGAGAATTGCGCATCGACGCTTTGTCCTGCTGCATTTTGCACATTACCCTCGCTAATCATCTGATTGAGAATCTGAAGGTTCGGTCTGGATAACAGTCGAACCGGGAGCTTGGTAACCGGACAAACCAGTAGGGTCAGCAGTTCCTTGTTAATCGGCATAGATTATTGCGAAATGGTGCCTTTTCGAAAAGGCTGGGTAATCAAGCGATCGATCCTCGCTTCGCTGTCCTGATTGAAAACCTCAAGCCCAATCGGCATTGTCGTTTGAGGCTGTCGTGGTTGATTCAGGTAACTTCCAAAAATCCGGTCCCAGACGGACAGAAAAAAACCATAATTCATATTGTGCTCTTTCGGGTCGATAGAGTGATGTATCCGATGCATATCCGGCGTTACGATTATACAGCGGAGCAACCTGTCCACGACCGGAGGTATTTTGATATTGCCATGGTTGAACATGGCTGATCCATTGAGAATAATTTCAAAGGCAATTACCGCAAAGGCTGGGGCTCCCAGAAGAACAATTGCAACTGCCTTGATCAGGATGGAGATGAAAATCTCGATTGGATGAAATCTGAGGGCAGTCGTGAAGTCAAAAGCAGTATCGGTATGGTGCATCCGATGAATTCGCCAGAATGGTTCGATCATGTGAAATATGCGATGTTGCCAGTAGATTAGCAAATCCAGTACCAGAATGCAGAGTATGAC
>VXPI01000347.1 GCA_009839585.1 Gammaproteobacteria bacterium | reverse complement strand
ACAGCATCTGGATTTTCAGCATTTGGCAACGGTATTTGATCGGGCGCATCCCAGAGCGAAGAAAAATTAGGCAACTATCCCATTATGGAAACAAAATTCTCAAGATTCGTCAGAAACCAAGTCATGTGTCTCGCAGCTCTACAATTAATGGTTAGAAATTACTGATAGCACAAGTTTCTTTAATGATGGTGTTTACGTACCGTGGAGTTGATGGCTTATACTAACAAGTCAAAAGGGTGATTATTGGATACGCATAGAATAAATGAGACATGCTTGGGGAAAAATCGACCTAGATACAGGTGATTTCCATGCTCTGGCGCATCATAGCGGCGATGTGGCGGCAGTACTGATGGCCTTGTTTCAACAACCAGTGTTCCGTCGCCGGGCCGAAGTTGCGGCGTGTCGCTCTCTGGACGATGTTGATTGTACTCGTTTGGGTGCGCTGGCCTTTATGCATGACATCGGCAAGCTGGCACCCGGATTTCAGGCGAAGGGGTGGCCCGATGAATTGTGGAAATGGCGCAAGGTCGGTCATCTTACAGCTGGCTGGCAATGGTGTGACAGCCTTAATGGTCGTGTGCAAACGGCACTGAATGGGACTTTGCCCGATATCTTAGAGTGGGTCGGAGAGGAAGATTGGATATCAATGTTGCTTGCCCACCACGGAAGGCCGGTTCCAGAATCAGCATCTGAGTATCCATGGCGCAAACTTTCGCATTACGACTGGGAATCTCAAGAAGAGCAGATGGGTATGGCAATGAAGGCGTGGTTTCAGATCGCCTTTGAATCCAGGGGATCTCCTCTGCCTACCAATCAAAGGTTCAGGCATTTCTTCGGTGGTGCCTTGGCCTTAGCTGATTGGGTAGGATCTGACAAGAGGGCTTTTCGTTTTAAGCCTGATTTCGACATTGGATATTGGGCATATGCCAGGAAAACGGCAGAAAGCAGATTGCAAGCGATCGGCTTGGATGTGCAAGGTAAACGCCCTCAATGCAAACCGACATTTCGTGAACTGACCGATTATGAGGAACCGAATACTTCGCAATCTGAAGTCGGGCGGGTGTCGACTAAGCACCAATTATTGATACTTGAGGCAGAAACTGGCTCTGGTAAAACTGAAGCAGCACTTTGGCGCTATTTGGCACTTCGCGCTGAAGAAGAGGTAGAGGGCCTCTATTTTGCGGTTCCGACTCGAGCTGCAGCGAGACAGTTGCATAACCGTATTGATACGGCGCTGAAACGGGTTTTCGGGAATGGTGCTGAGGCAGTACTCGCTATCCCGGGGCAAATCGAGTCTGGTCGGATATCTGGTAGACGACTTGCCGATTGGTCAGTATTGTGGGACGATGATGAAACGGTTGAGCATCCCAGTCGTTGGGCTGCAGAACATGCTATACGCTACCTCGCATCCGAGGTTGCAGTAGGGACAGTCGACCAAGCAATGCTGGCTGCATTGACTGCAAAGCATGCCCATCTCCGAGGATTCGCCCTGTCGAGAAGTTTGCTGGTGATTGACGAGGTGCATGCCTCGGATGCATACATGCGCTGCATCCAACAGAAACTGCTGACTGATCACCTTGAGGTCGGTGGGCATGCAATGCTGATGTCGGCTACGCTTGGTGCTGTGGCACGTTCTGAATTTCTGGGTTCTGATGCCACACCACCTCATGAAAACACCAGACAGGCCGCATATCCGGCAGTCTGGGTCAAGGGTGAGGCTGATGCCCGCAGGATTCAAGGTTCGGGCAGAAACAAGGCTGTAGATGTTATGTCAGTTATGGGATGGACCTGTGAGGAAGCGGCTCGAATCTCCATAGAAGCGGCGAGCCGGGGGGCAAGAGTACTGGTGATTCGCAATACCGTGGTGCGTGCACAGGAGACTTTTGAAGCAACATGTCAATTGGACTGTGATCTTGTAATGCAGGTAAATGGGGGACCGGCATTGCATCACAGCCGCTTTGCTGCAGAAGACCGCAGTTTGTTGGACCAAGAAGTTGAGGGTATGCTTGGAAAGGAATCTATCATGAATCAAGGGTGTGTTGTCATCGGTACACAAACGCTGGAACAATCGTTGGACATTGATGCTGATTTTCTTGTGACTGACCTTTGTCCGATGGATGTTCTTTTACAACGGATAGGTCGATTGCACCGACACTCTATGCGGGAACGTCCGTGTGGTTTCACTTCGGCACAAGTGAGAGTTCTTTGTCCTGAAAAAGGGCTTGGGCCACTGACCGAAGAGCCTGAGAATGGACTGGGCAGTTATACGCAAGGCCCCTTGTCTGGTGTGTATGTGGACATACCTGGGTTGCAGGCTACACTTGATGAAATCAGCCGACATGAGATCTGGAATATCCCGAGCATGAATCGAGCGTTAGTGGAGGCTGCAACGCATCCTGATGTGCTATGCAAGGTGGCTCAACGACATGGTTGGGAGAATTATCACCAAAAACTCAGCGGTATGCATCTGGCCCAGATTGGATCGGCAAGTAACGTTATTCTTGATAGAACCAAAAAATTGCCTAAAGAATACCCACATGACGAGAGAATAAAAACCCGTCTTGGGGAGGAAGGTGCGGTATTCGACCTGCCGGAACCGGTAACCGGACCTTTCGGTAAGGATGTACAACGCTTTGCTCTTCCCGCCCACTGGTCGAAAGGGCTTACTGGAAAAGAAGAATGCGTGAAAGTACCGGGGACGGAATTTGTTATTAAAATTAAGGAAAGGAAGTTTTCTTATACACGCATGGGACTTAAGAAACAAGATTGAGGGCAGAATGGAGGCAGTAGTTGTATCTGAATGGTTTGATTAACTTGAGGCCCGCAAATAATTCATCTTCCAGAATGCAGGAGGGTAAATTAATTTTTAATTTTCGGATTCATAACACTCCCTAATCCCAAAATAGAGATTTTTTTGCCCGTTGCGGGCCGGGATTTCGGCGG
>VXPI01000277.1 GCA_009839585.1 Gammaproteobacteria bacterium | reverse complement strand
GAGTTCTAGTATCAGTGCTGCCATAATTTGCCTGGATTAAATTACGAAACTTTCAGCATCTCCATTATCCCCAACAGTTCAAAATGCAGCATCTGCCCCTGCTGTCAACATGGTCGCTTTGCGGGGAAATCTTTCTTTTTCCATGCTCCAATCACCGCTGAGTTATAGTGCCAGGTTGATCACCCTCCCTGTTGTAATGAATATTCTCGGCTTGATGAAAACACGAGACCATCCTCTCCGGTAGCGACTGCAATGGTATCGCCAGGCTGGTAATTGCCTTCCAGTATTTCATTGGCAAGTGGATTTTCAAGTCGGGTTTGAATTGCTCGCTTCAAGGGACGTGCACCATATGCAGGATCAAAACCAGCCTCAGCCAACCAGTCAAGCGCATCATCGGACACGGACAATACCATGTCGCGCTCGGCAAGCCGCTTTACAAGATACTGAATCTGAATCCATGCAATCTCGCTCAATTGCTCATTTCCAAGCGAATGAAAAACGACCATGTCATCGACCCTGTTGATAAACTCCGGCCGAAAATAGTCGCCAACAATTTTCATGACTTCCGATTTCATGGAATCATAATCGCCTTCCCCACTCATGGCCTGAATCCTTTCCGAACCAAGATTTGAAGTCATGATAACCACGGTATTCCTGAAATCAACAGTGCGTCCCTGACTGTCTGTCAGTCGCCCATCATCCAGCACCTGCAAAAACACATTGAAGACATCGGGATGTGCTTTTTCGACTTCATCAAACAAAAGCACCGAATAAGGCCTTCGCCGAACTGCTTCTGTCAAGTATCCGCCCTCTTCGTAGCCAACGTAGCCTGGAGGTGCGCCGGTCAGTTTTGCTACGGAATGCTTTTCCATATACTCCGACATGTCGATACGCACCATGGCATCTTCACTGTCAAACAGAAACTCCGCCAATGCCTTGCATAGTTCAGTCTTGCCCACGCCTGTCGGACCAAGGAATAAAAATGACCCATAAGGCTTACCCGGATCGGAAAGTCCTGCCCGGGAACGCCGAATGGCATTGGCTACCGCACTGATGGCCTCATTCTGGCCGACTATCCGCTTGTGTAAATTGTCTTCCATTCCCAGTAGTTTTTCGCGTTCTCCCTGCATCATCTTCGATACCGGTATCCCAGTCCATTTTGAAACCACATCGGCAATTTCATCTTCTCCAACCTTGTGTCGCATCAAGGACATATCCTGCTTGGAGTCTTCTGCTAAAGCCAGTTGTTTTTCAAGTTCCGGAATGCGCCAGTGCTGAAACTCGGCCATTCGCTCCAGGTCCCTGCTTCGTTCGGCCTGTTCCAGTTCAATACGAGCCCGGTCAAGCTGTTCGCGAATGTGCTGACTTCCCTGGACAGCAGATTTCTCGATTTTCCACGCTTCCTCAAGATCCGCATATTCTTTTTCCAGATTGTGAATCTCCGATTCCAGGTCCATTCTCCGCTTTTCGGTTGCCTCATCCGTTTCCTTCTTCAAGGCCTCATGCTCGATTTTCAGCAGAATCAACCTTCTGTCCAGACGGTCCAATGATTCGGGCTTGGAATCAATTTCCATGCGAATGCGGCTGGCTGCTTCATCAACCAGATCGATCGCCTTGTCAGGCAGCTTACGATCGGTGATGTACCGATGAGACAAGCTGGCAGCCGCTACAATGGCCGGATCGGTGATTGTCACGCTGTGGTGCACTTCATAACGCTCTTTCAATCCGCGCAATATGGCAACCGTGTCTTCAACAGTCGGTTCATCAACCAGTACTTTTTGAAACCGCCGCTCCAGAGCTGCATCTTTTTCGACGTATTTACGATATTCATTCAATGTAGTTGCCCCTACACAATGCAGCTCTCCGCGGGCAAGTGCAGGCTTCAACATGTTTCCAGCATCCATGGAGCCTTCGGCCTTGCCAGCTCCGACCACGGTGTGCAATTCATCGATGAACAGGATAATCTGGCCTTCCTGTTTGGATAGATTCTGAAGTACGCCCTTCAGTCTTTCCTCGAACTCTCCCCTGAATTTTGTACCGGCCAGCAATGCACCGAGATCAAGGGACAACACCCGTTTGTTACGAACACCCTCGGGAACTTCGCCATTTACAATGCGTTGTGCCAAACCTTCAATGATTGCGGTTTTGCCAACACCAGGCTCACCAATTAGAACAGGATTGTTTTTGGTCCGTCTTTGCAACACTTGAATTGTTCTGCGAATCTCATCATCACGACCAATGACAGGGTCGAGCTTGCCCTGTTCCGCACGCTCAGTAATATCAACAGTATATTTTTCGAGTGCTCCCCGGTTCTCCTCAGCATTTTGACTATCAACTGTTGCACCATTTCGAATCTGGTCAATGACTGATTCAACCAGTGTTTGTGAAGCACCCGCACTGCGCATCAATTTTCCCAGTTCACCCTTGTCCAGGACTGCCGACAGGACAAACATTTCAACAGAGATAAACCGGTCTCCCCGATCCTGAGAGAGCTTGTCGCAAACATTCAGCATCTTCACAAGCTGATTCGAAAAGCTTATTTCTCCTTCATTGCCCTCAATGCTAGAAAACCGATCGACGATTTCGCCCAAACCCGAACGCAGCCTGTTTACATCAACTTCGCTTCTGGAAAGCAAGCTGCTGACTCCCTTGTCCTGGTCAAGGAGTGCCAGCATTACATGGGCCGGTTCCACAACGGCATGACTCCGACCTACCGCAAGGCTCTGGGCATCGGATAAAGCGATCTGAAATCGGTTCGTAAATTTGTCGATTCGCATACAGTCAATTACGACTTGTGTCGTGCTCCACAATTCTTCAAACAATTCCTCATATGGGGCGAATTGGGCTGGAGTTCAAGGCGGTGCACAATCTATTCATGATTACCGCAAAGTGGACAGAACCATCATTAGTCCTGGCTGACAAGTATTATTCATTCCGAATAGGCGTTG
>VXPI01000281.1 GCA_009839585.1 Gammaproteobacteria bacterium | reverse complement strand
CCCAGATAATCATCCCCAGTATCGCAATGGGCATCAAAGTGAACCAGGCCGACCGGGCACTCCTGGGCAATTGCCCTGAAAATTGGCAAGGTGATCGAATGATCGCCACCTGCAGACAACGGTACGATTGCAGCCTCGTAAACCTTGCGGTAGAACTCTTCGATTTCCTTGTGGCTGCCTTCCAGGGTAAACGGTTTTTGAACCCAGGCATCACCAATATCGCGAACAACACACAATTCGTGAGGGAATACTCCAGTCGCCTGATTCATTTTTCGGATCAAGGTGGACTGGTTGCGGATTTCCCTTGGCCCATGTCGGGCACCCGTCCGATTGGTAACTCCTCCGTCAAACGGTACGCCTATCAGTCCGATATCGACACCCTGGAAGTTTTCGACATATGGAGCACGCATAAAGCTGGGCAGACCTGTATAACGGGGTCTTGTGATTGGATCTTCAAATTCAGGATAGTCGGTCATTAGCTATTTCCTGCATTGGTCACCCTTGGTGGACGTTCCTGTATTCTGCCACAAGCAGCAAGGGACGAGGTGAGAGTGTAAAATTTGCCTGCAAGTTCATGAACAGACTCGTGCCCATCCAGCAGAAAGATCACGCAAACCTCGAAAAAATTCCAGATCAAGTTTCGAATTTCAATTTCTTTTGAAACCATTGCACATCTTATCAAATCGTTGAAAAATTGAATCCAGATGGGATGAAGCCCCTCCGGGAGACCGATGCGATGCGGGCAATGACCACCGCATCGGCCTCCACGTCCCACATTCTGCGTGTGGATTCATGCAGGCAGATATGGTGTCAACGATTGGATATAGGCCCTACTTCATAAATTCATGATGGCGGTTCAAAGATCAAATGATGACCATAACGAGCTGACCGGAAGAGCATAACAACGATCCCCTAAACTCAATATGTGTTCGCCAAAATAGAGCAAAATGCCGGTAAAGGGGTACTTGCCAGAATTGTTGGCTGCAAACCATTTGAGATGCTTAACATCATCCATGCGAATTGAACTTGCAGACTTAACTTCTATTCCTACTAATTGGCCGTCACCCTCTGCAAGAATATCAATTTCACGGCGGTCCGCACTTCTCCAATGATACAGAATAAAATTCTTGTCCTGAAATGGAAGGGATCGCAAGACTTCATTGAATACAAAGCTTTCCAACAACCCACCCAGCTTGGCACTATTGACATGCCCGGGTTCGAACATGCCGGCATCTAATCTTCGCAAGGCACATGCCATGCCGGAATCCACAAAATGGTATTTCGGATTTTTAATGTCGCGCCTGGCTTCTTTTGATCTCCATGCCGGAGCTTTAACCACCAATGACAGGCGCAACATGATATCCAGATAGCGTTGTACGGTCTCCCATTTCATGCCAAGAATACTGGACAGCTCATTATGATTGACCTCCTTGGCTGTTCGCATAGCCATTTGGTCAATTAACTTGCGAAAACTATCCGGTTTTCGAAGCGGCATGATATCTCCCAGATCACGATCAACAATGCTGTCAACATAACTTCGATACTGTTTCTGTCTTGGGACAGTATTTATATTACGCGGCTCCGGGAAGCCCCCTTCCAAAATCAATTGAATGTATTCTTCACGTTGCATAACTTCGACGTTCTGGATCTGCGAAAGCGATGGATTTTTCTGCAACGCCCAATCCAGGATCTGTGGAGGCTTTTTTCGCCTGGTTTCTGAAACTGTCAACGGCCAGAGCTTGAGTGGAACAACTCGACCCGGAAGCGAGTCAGCGACCTTCATGCTGGTAAAAATATTGGATGACCCGGTGAGCAGGAACTGCCCCTTGCGCTTATCTCCGTCGACGATCTGTTTTATTGCCAGGGACAAATCCGGGGACCGCTGAACCTCATCAATGATCACTGGTTCGGTGCCGGCTTCAGCCTTGAAACGCTGCATTACCCCATCAGGATCAAATTCTATGGATTGCAGCATGATATCGTTATCCAGGCTTACATATTTCCCTTTATTCAAGAGGTTTCGGACCAGTGTTGTTTTCCCGACCTGGCGCGGGCCAACAATGTAGACTATCTTGTAGGATGCCAGTGCCGTTTCCAGCTCTCTTAGCATATGCCTGGGAAAGTCGTTCTCTACCAATTTCCTGTTTTCTGCCACTTTCTGCTCCATTTCATAAACGATGCCTTCCGTAGAAACCTGCAACAAGCCACCGGCTGAAGCATGAACAAATGTTGTTTTTCGTTTAACTGAATTACCACTATAAACTTCACTGTATTAACAATATATATTCTATGATATACCTTTTACAATATACACTGATTTACTGATATGACTATCACCAAATATCCATTACTATTATCACAACCATTACTATTATCACAATATTTCTATTTTGGGATTAGGGGAGATTCAGGGATGAGCATCTACTCGCCCCACTATGGTAAGATGGCTGTATCATGAATGAAGAAGTCCGAAAAGAACGCCGTCCCCTGCCTCTGGGGATTCAGACCTTTTCCACTCTCCGTGAAGGGGGGTACTACTATGTTGACAAGACGCCACTGATCCGGGAGCTGGTCCGGGGCGGACGGCACTACTTTCTCTCCCGCCCCCGGCGCTTCGGCAAGAGCCTGCTGGTCAGCACGCTGAAGGAACTGTTCGAGGGAAACGAGCCCCTGTTCCGGGGCCTGGACATCCACCCGCACTGGGACTGGTCGGTAAAGTACCCTGTAGTCCGCCTGAGTTTCGGTGGAGATGTCGACACAGTTGAGGGGCTGGAAGATAATTTGATAGGTCAACTGTACAGAATTGAACAGGCATTTGACCTGAAACCCCCTCCGGTAAAATCCGCTACCGAGCGACTTCGGCACATCCTCTATCAACTCCATCAAACGACTGGCAAGCAGGCGGTGGTGCTGGTCGACGAATATGACCGGCCGGTCCTGAACGTGCTGGAGGACGGCGAGAAGGCCCGGGCCAACA
>VXPI01000414.1 GCA_009839585.1 Gammaproteobacteria bacterium | reverse complement strand
GGCAGATTCGGGAGAAGAAGTATGCCGAGCCGTACCGGGGCCGCGGGGAACCGGTCCGCCTGGTCGGCATGGTGTTCGGCGAGAAGGCAAGGGAGCTGCTGGAGATGCGCGTCGAGGAACTTTGACCTGCTGACCGAACCCCGAATGTGCCCTCCGGCGATGGGCCGGGCAGACTGCGGATTACGGGGTCGGGCTGGTTGCCGCTGCCTGCCGCCGGCAGGCGTTCAGCCAGGCCTTGAAAAAGCCTGTTCGAAACAGTGTCGACACAGGCAGGGTACGAGTAGTTACTGAACGGTTTTACCTTCTGAAAATACAACTGCTTGATATCAAGCCCACAATCTGGCATCGTTTTGTGGTCCCTGCCAGTATCACGCTGAACCGGTTGCATAATGTCATCCAGATTGTAATGGGCTGGGCCGACAGCCATCTGTACGAATTCATCATCGACAATGAACGATACGCGGAATATCCGCAGTCAGAAAAAGACTGACTGTTGAGTGAGTATTATCGGCTTGTGAATTTGATCAGGGGAAAGGGCCGCACTTTCCACTTTTTTACGACTTCGGGAATGGTTGGAATCATAAGATGTACCCGACTCATGAAAAGCATGGGTTTATATGAAGTGGTTCGGTGAGGTTTTTTGATAGTGAGAGACATAAGTCTCAAAATCTGGTTTGTTGAACTGGGGCTATCTAAAGATGCGATAGCGCAACTGTAGCGCATCGCTTGGTGTACAATGGAATTATCCGGGTATTGAGTGTGGGTATCAGTATCAGGGGAAACATCCGGCTCAAGGCCGGGCTTTTTGAAATCAAGGCTTATTCCGGGTATGCGTTATGAAAGTGCTTGCAGATATATGTGTCATTCCTATGGGCGTGGGTCTTTCGGTATCCGAGCATGTGGCGACCTGCCAGAAAATCTTCAAGTCTGCCGGCCTGAACTATTCCATGCATTCCTATGGCACCAATGTGGAGGGTGAGTGGGACCAGGTGATGGATGCAATCAAGTCCTGCCATGAGGCTGTGCATGGTGCCGGCGCTCCAAGAATCAGCACCACTATTCGCTTGGGAACGAGAACCGATCGCGACCAGTCCATGCAGGACAAGATCGATAGTGTCAACGAAAAACTCGGGTAACTACTCACCCCTTGAAAGAGGTAGCGTGAGTCATTCTACACTTTTTCCCTGATGATTCTGACGGCATCGCCCCCGAGTGCGATGTGGATGGTGGTCTGGGGTTGGGGATTTGCTAAAGATCGAAAACGACTGGATCATGATGGCCACTCCATGAAGCTTTCGCATGAAGCGGTGCGGACTTCCTGTCTGCACAAAATATTCTCATGACATGACTGGCTGGAAGTCATGCATTGCGGTGCATGGAAGCACTGACGCCAATACCGGCAACGCCGTGCGGGTCCGGTAACCTGTCCTGGCTCTCGGGTTTCCATGCGGTCTCATCATCACCATCGCAAACAGCCGCAGGCGATCCGGCCTCGTGCTGGACCATGGAGGCGGCATATGGCCTGCCCGTCCTCGGGGGCCGCTTCACCGGCAACCCGCATGCGGGCTTCGGGCTTGCGGCGGCGGTACGCAGCTATACGCTGGGCTGGCGGCTGTCCGGAAACCTGCCGGTGACCGTGAGCCAGACATTCCACCACGATACGGGGAGGGAACACCCTTCCGCTACTGCATCATCCGGTGCATGGTGCCGGATGATGCAACCTGTTCCCCGGTCCTGAATTCCGGCGAACCCTGTTGCAGCCCAGTGTCTAGCACATGGCAGGTTCGAAAGGCAGGGGAAAGGCTGGCCGCTGAGGCGGAGGGTACAGCACTGGCAGACTGCACCGCAGGTGCGCAGGGTGTTCGGACTCCGGGCAGGAGGCCTGCCGGGAATGCTGATAGTCCCGAAACATCACGGCTTACCGGGATGCCGTGCGCAAAACGGCACCTTCCGCGCTGGATTATGCTATGAACGGCCTCGTCGTCTGCTGCACTTAACCTCCCGATTGCCGGAAAACGGAGGTTTTCTGGCAGACACTATTTAGTATTGCAGCCAGTGGTCAACAGCATCAGTGGTCGAGAATATGGCGGTACTGTTGAACTCGAATGACTCGTGAATGTATTCCCCGCACCGGTTTTCACGATATTTGGCCATGTAGTGATGCTTGTTTCGAACAATCTCTTCCAGAGCATCAGCCAGAATATCGATATCCCTGCTCGTGTTGTAGATTCCGAAACTGCACCTCACCATGCCTCGATGCAGCTCGGCTAGGGCCTCGAGCTCCTCGTTGGTAAGCCCTTCCATCTGCTCGCCCAGATCTTCCGAAATCATCTCCCGGACATAAGGGTGCGCACAAAAACAGGCATTGCGTACTGCAATATTGAAGTAGTCATTCAGTATCGCAGCGGTCAACGAGTGATGAAGCCCCCGAATATTGATGGATATGGCCCCGGCCCGACGATATTTTTCTGTATCGTGATGGCCATAAATCACTACGTCGTCGATTTTGCTCAAGCGGTCAATTGCATAATTGATGATTTCCGTTTCATGTTCGCTGATTTCGTCCATGCCAATCGATTGAAGCGTATAGAGTGAGGTGGCAAGTGCAATTGCCCCGACAATGTTTGGAGTACCTGCCTCTTCTCGATCAGGGAAATTACCGGTGTACAGATAATCTTCGGTATACACATCGTCAACCATTCCGCCACCAACTTCGTCCGGTTCAACATCGCTGAATAATTCCTTCTTGGTGATCACGACGCCGGGCGAGGAAGGAGCATAAATCTTGTGTCCGGACATGGCCAGCAGGTCGATCTCACGCATTGGGTTTTCTTGACCGGACATCCGGATCGGCAGGTGGGCTGCCATTTGTGCAGCATCGACCAAAATCAAGGCGCCATATTCATGCGCCATTTCGGCGATATCATGAATCGGGTTCACAATCCCGGTCACATTGGATACGCCGGTCACCGCTACATAATTCACCCGCTTGCCGT
>VXPI01000380.1 GCA_009839585.1 Gammaproteobacteria bacterium | reverse complement strand
ATGCTGCCCTGAAATCCGTGTTGGGTGAGCATGTGGAACAGAAAGGATCATTGGTTGAACCTGCCCGATTACGTTTTGATTTTTCGCATTATGAATCGATCAGTTCTGGGCAATTGAGTCAAATTGAGTCATTGGTCAATGAAAATATCCGGTCCAATCATGATGTATCGGTTCAAATCATGGATTTGGACAAGGCAAAGGAGTCGGGGGCAGAAGCCTTGTTCGGTGAAAAATACGACGATCAGGTCAGAACCATCAGGATGGGGGAATTTTCCTTTGAGCTCTGCGGTGGAACCCATGTCAAGCGAACCGGTGATATAGGATATTTCAAGATTGTATCGGAATCTGCAATTGCTGCAGGCATTCGAAGAATCGAAGCCTTGACGGGTGAGGCGGCTGTGGCCTATAGCGAGCAGCAGTCGGCTTTAATTCAGTCTCTGGCTGGCATGTTGAACAGCAGTCAGGACAAACTTGCCGAGCGCATCCAGTCAATGCATAGCGTAAATCGCCGTCAACAAAAACAAATTCAGGGGCTACAGTCCCAATTGGCTTCTGGTGGAACTGGGCAAACCGTACATGAAATTGGCGATACAAAGCTGGTAGTCGTAAGGATGGATGATTCGGACGTCAAGTCCATGCGTATGGCCGTTGATCAATGGAGGAATCGGCTGGGTAGAGGCATTGCTGTTGTCGGTGGTATAGCGGAGGGCAAAGCCACATTCATCGCAGGTGCCAGCAAGGATCTGACTGGGGAAATCTCTGCATCCGCACTGATTTCGCACATTGCATCGAAAGTGGGTGGAAAGGGTGGAGGCCGATCGGACATGGCACAAGGTGGGGGTCCTGATACCGACAAGCTAGAAGATGCCCTGAATGGGGTTCAGTCCTGGGTTCAGGACAATCTTTCCCAGACCCTGTAAGGACCCGGAGCGGAATCAGGATTTACCGTGTCAGTTATTGTGGAAAAATATGGCGGGACCTCGGTCGGTTCAATCGAACGTATACAGTCTGTATCCCGGAATGTTGCCGAGAAAGTCAAGCTGGGAAACAAGCCTGTCGTAGTGGTTTCTGCCATGAGCGGTGAAACCAACCGGTTGGTTGAACTTGCCAAATCAATGACCACTAGACCCTCTGCCCGGGAGATGGACACGCTGCTTTCAACGGGCGAGCAGGTGACGATAGCACTTTTGTCTTTTGCCTTGCAGGATTTGGGGGTTTCAGCACAGTCATTCACGGGTTTTCAGGTTCCGATTGTTACTGATTCGGCGCATGGGCGAGCGCGCATTACCAAAATTGACGTGGAGGCAATCAATGCTGCGCTGGAAACTGGAAAAGTCGCGGTGGTTGCCGGTTTTCAGGGAATCAGTCCTACCAACAAAATAACGACACTGGGACGAGGCGGGTCCGATACGACAGCGGTTGCTCTCGCGGTTGCCCTGAAAGCGGATGAATGCCGGATTTATACCGATGTTGACGGAGTCTATACCGCAGACCCAAGAGTGGTTGAAGAAGCAACCCGAATTCCGAAAATTACCTACGAAGAAATGCTTGAGATGTCGGGGTCTGGGGCCAAGGTCATGCAAATTCGTGCCGTTGAGTTTGCCAGCAAATACGAGATGCCGTTAAGAGTCCTGTCGTCTTTTGAACCCGACGAGGGAACCCTGATTACCAAAGAGGAGGACGTTATGGAACAGCCAATGATTTCTGGAATCACTTCGATTGATGGTGAAGCCAAGGTTACGGTCCGGGGGGTGCCGGATCGTCCTGGTATTGCCTACAGTATTCTTGGGCCTATCTCTGATGCACATATCAATGTTGACATGATCGTTCAGAATGTCAGTACTGATGATACGACTGACCTCACGTTTACAATCAATCAGGAAGATTTGCAACCTGCTCTGGATTTGCTGGCTCCGGTGGTCAGGGAGCTTGATGCAGAAACAGTGGTCGGGGACTCTAATCTTGCGAAAATATCAGTGATTGGAGTGGGTATGCGCTCCCACGCCGGTATTGCAACTACCATGTTCAAGGCTCTGGCAGAGAAGGGAATCAATATTCAGATTATTTCAACATCCGAAATCAAGATATCCGTCACCATTGACCGGGAGTATCGGGAACTAGCAGTAAGAACCCTGCACAATGCATTTCGACTTGAAGAAAGGGGTAGAAAAGGGTGATAATCAGAAACATGAGTTGCGAAGAGTCAGGATGCAGGACGCTACAGGTGAAATGGCACGCAGGTGAGCGACTGAACGAATATCCCGGTTCCAGCAAAAACAATTGGCCCAAGTGAAGATATCGGGGGTAAAAACATGTTAATCCTAACTCGACGCATAGGTGAATCCGTATATATTGGAGACGATATAAGGTTAACGGTTCTCGGGGTAAGAGGAACCCAGGTACGTATTGGAATTAATGCTCCTCCGGAGGTTCCAGTCCACCGGGAGGAGATATATCATCGCATTAAAAATGAATCGGAGAGCGAGGATGGTTTTGAAGATGATTCAGGTAGTGATGATGATATCGAAGCGGAAAACAAGAGCTATGAAACTTGATTTCCGAATAAGTGGAGGTTGATAATCCTATCGTGGTCACAAACTGGGGACAGTTAGCGACCACGTTTGAATAAATATGCTGGCGATATTTATCGCCGGAACTCCGGAGAGGTGGCCGAGTGGCTGAAGGCGCTCCCCTGCTAAGGGAGTATACGTTAAACGCGTATCGAGGGTTCGAATCCCTCTCTCTCCGCCACATTACGCATATGTTCGACGATTTCTTGTCTCGACCTGCCATCACTGAAACCTGTCATCACCGTTCATTGTCATTGATAACGTAATACAATCATCAAGTTGCCCATTTAAAACCACCCAGGCCACTCCCCTGACAATCAGGATTACCAGTAGCAAGGACAAGGGGATTGTAAAGATACAGAATATCCATGACCCCATCATTTCACGGTTTCATAGTATTGGCGCAGATAACCTATGCCCCGCCAGGGAATAAGTA
>VXPI01000176.1 GCA_009839585.1 Gammaproteobacteria bacterium | reverse complement strand
GCCCAGATTGCCCCACACATTTATTGTGGGCCAATTGCCCATGCAGCGGCCGTGCAGGTTGCGATCAGTAGCCCCGCATTCTTGATTCTAGAGACAATCCAGACAGAATTCCATGATCGGATTTTGACTCGACAACCCGTATGGCAAGACGGATATGTCATTGCACCCACAGCACCTGGGCTCGGTATAGAAATTGACCTGGACGTGTTGCTAACTCACCCTTATACCCCGGGAGGGCGGCTTCATCTTGAGATGTGTCAGAGCGTCATTCCTTCTGATAACACGAAAACAAGCACTGAGCTAGCCGGAGATTCATAACCAAGTCCTCTTCACAGCAATGCTTTATCGCCCTGCTAGTACATGGTCCTGAACAATGGAAGGCATAGAAAAGAACACTCCACATAAATTCCGAAGTAATGGGACTGCCTGACTGACAGAGCAGAGCCATTCCATTACCTTATTGTGAATTTTGAGAAAAATCAGTGAACTGCCGCAAACATGATATCCTTGTCTGAAACATCGGTAGGCGAAAATTCTTCAACAATCCTTCCCTGTCGACACACCAGAATCCGATCAGAAATTTTTCGGACTTCCGGCAGATAGGATGAAATCACGATTACTGCCAGTCCTGAATCTGCAAGATTTCCAATCAACTCGTGAATCTCATCGATCGCAGAGACATCAACCCCTCTGGTAGGCTCATCAAAAAAACAGAGCTCTGGTTCCTGAATCAGGGTCTTGCCAATAACCGTCTTTTGCTGATTGCCACCCGATAATTCAACAACATTCGCATTATCATTGATCGCCTTTATCGAAACTTTCTTGATCCATGAGCGGGATATATCCCGCATCTCGCGCATGCTGACGGTTAGCCCATTGTGGGTTTTCGACGAAAGATAACCTGAGTACAGGTTCTCGCCAACCGTCATCTTGTCGAAAAAACCCTCGTTTTTTCTATCCTCGGTAACATAGACAATTCCATCGGCAACGGCCTTGCTCGGAACGCGATAGCGAACCGCCCGGCCATGAAAATCAATCTGTCCGCCCCGGGCGAAATCGCGCTTGTAAATTCCGGATATAATTTTGGCGGTTTCGGTTCGACCTGAACCCACCAAGCCAAAAATAGTCGTAATCTGCCCGGAAAAAACTGAAAACGAATTGTTCTTGACCAGGTTACCCATCGACAAACCCTGTACACTCATAATTCTCCTGCCGGCTGGGCGGATATTCTGCTGGCTCCTGTACTGGTCAATTGAATAAGACAGGCTGCGACCGATCATCGCCTGAATCACCTTGTTTCGGTCCAGGTTACCGGTTGGCTCGGTGAGAATTTTTTCACCATCCCGCAACACGGTTATCCGGTCACTGATTTGCAACGACTCTTCAAGAGCATGCGATATGAAGATCACCGAAACTCCGCTTTCCCGCAATCGTTGAATCAACGAAAACAGGTGTTTCTTTTCCTCGGGCGTGAGTGATGCAGTCGGTTCATCAAAGATCAGGATATTGGCATTCAGCCTAACCGCCCTTGCAATTTCCAGCATCTGTCGTTGTGCTGCCCCGAGAGACATCACCAGTGCCGTCGGGCTGACCGTAAAATTTAATGACTGGAGGAACTGCTGGGCCAGGATATTGATTCGTCTCAGACGGTTCAAAAACCTTTCATTGCCCAAGAACAGATTCTGGGCAACGGTCATGGATGGTACCAGACTGGTTTCCTGAAAAACCATGGCAATTCCCATTTTCAGGGCTTCGGATGGGCTCTGAAACTCAACTTTCTGGTCATTGACGAAGAGTTCTCCGTTCGTTGGCTCGATGACACCCGCCATAAGCTTGGTCAGAGTGGACTTGCCTGCACCGTTTTCACCAAGTATGGAGTGCAGTTCACCCTGTTGAAGATCAAAATCGACATTCTGTACAGCCTTGACTCCACGATACTCCTTGGAGATTTTCTCCATTCTCAGGACGACGGTCATGAGTGCCCTCCAGGATGCACGGACAACTCAATGATACAGTCGTCCCCCTTTGATGTTGCAAATATTCGATCTCCGGTCTGGCAGCAGCTGGTTATCCCGTGTCGTTGGCCATTTGCGCGGCTGTGATAACTTTCGACAGGAGATTGGCCTTGATCGAGTCGAACCATCATTCCATACGACAGGGATGGGGCCCAGGGTTTGTGAATACCCATAACTTTGACTCCACCTTGCTGTAAGGGTGCCAGGAAATTCTGTTCACTCTTCAGGGTCGGAGCAATCCAGTATTCCGGATCAATGGTATCAATCATTTGCTTGCGAAATTCATGCTCGCGCAACACGAATTCAATGAGGCGATTTCTTGGTGCATATAGACAAAGCATCAACTCGGAGTTGCCCAGTTCCATCATTCGGGAGGGATAGCCCGGAATATCACTGAAAACGGCTTCCGGTTTACGGTTACCTTGTAATGAAAACCTGATTATTCGATGTTGCCAGCACTCTGATACCAGAATATCATCGCTATTGGAAAGTGCAACGATACCGTATGGATAGCCTAGGTCCCGGGCGATGCATAATTGCTCTCCCATTTCAAAATCGCACATCCATACCGAGCCAGATCGACCATGTTGCATCAGATCCCGGGTCAGTTCTGACGGGTTGTCGATATCCTTCGATCCCTGACAGACAAGCAACCTGCCGTCGCCGGTAAACGTCATTGCGCTTGGACAGCCTATGCCCTCGCGATCAACCCGGTTCACAAGAGCCTGATCTTCCGTTTTACCAGTCAGCAGTTTTCCATCTTCGAATCCAATGGCAATACCTGTATCAGGGCCGGCGGCCATGCAGGCAATATCTGCCTCGAACTCCATGATCAATTGGGGGGCCGTTTGCACGTCTACATTCAGCCTGAATAATTGATTCATGGACGAGAACCACAATTCCTGATTGACGACGATTGCATTATCGGGACATCTGATTCCGTCCAGAATGACTTCGGATTCATCCAGGAAATTGTTTGGACGCATGGCACCATCCAGAGG
>VXPI01000199.1:2754-3026 GCA_009839585.1 Gammaproteobacteria bacterium | reverse complement strand
TGCATATACATCGCCCAGACGCTTTCGGTAATCCAGTATGAGCTCGATAACTCCTGCATTTTTTTCCTTTGCGGTACGATATCGGGAGATTTGCCCTGGATTGCCCTCGGCTCGCATCCATCGTTCAACTCCCTCTTGTTCCACTGCGGTCGCAAATGCCTCATTAAACGCTGAATCGTCCTTGACATAGAGCACTTGGTGGGCTAACTCATGAAATATCAGACTGGCGAGTGCGTGATCGGGGTAGAACAGGAAGGTATCCAGCACTGGGT
>VXPI01000199.1:0-2744 GCA_009839585.1 Gammaproteobacteria bacterium | reverse complement strand
TTTTAATATAACGCGTACAACGTCTATAAAAAGCCGTACTTAGGTCGGATCGGCATTATTTTATAAGAGACAGGTATCGTAACCCTCTTCAATCAGTCTCTCTTGATAACTGATCGCTTTTTTCTCCGAGAAATATCCCCGGTATGATATGCAGCCCGTAATCGGATAACACCAGGTCTTGAGAGTCAAATCATAAGGCGGTGCTGCAATGACATTCCAGATGACATAGGGCCGTCCAAGCTCGCTGTATGTTGTGTATGATGAATTCTTCGGAAGATCCAGTTCCTCAATGGCAAATTGACGGATACGTTTGACAAGTTCCAGGCGTTCCCTGGTTTGAGAGGTCGCCTGATTGTTTGCGAGTACCTCGTCAATGGGTTTTCGTGAAAATGTAATCTCGAGTTGTCCCCGGGTTGCCTGGGCGAGGTAGCCAAGCTGGCTGCATCCAGTCAGGAATACGCAAAGGACAATTATCAGGTAACGAATCAATGAAAGCATCGAATTCTGAAAAACCATCGGGTCCTCAAGCCTTGAAATAAGAATCGTAACTGTGCGCCCCATAAATTGACGGGCATTTATATATCTACCAGCCAAAAGGCTGTGATTGCTATTTTTGTGACTTTTGCGTCTCTTGGCAAGGGGTTGTTCCGTCCTTGATCATTGTATTTCCCACTTGCTTCAGGGTCATATAGACCGGAAAACCGGTTATGCACCTGGACAATCACGCAGAATGATTCGAGTCTTGATTTTTCGGAACTACTCGCCTTGTACCATTTTCGACAGGGTATTAAACCACGACCTTGAAGCGATATCAGAATTCATAGCGTCTATGCGAATAACCCGCATATACTTAGCGATACATGTAACATTATTGGAGGCTGCAATGTCGACTTCCGTTTCAAGGCGCGTACAGAAACACCGAAATGCTTTGCGTGCTGCAGGCTTACGACCTATTCAAATCTGGGTGCCGGATACGCACCGTGCAGGGTTTGCTGCCGAATGTCGCCGTCAGGCCAGCCTCGTAGCAAAATCAGACCGTCAAGACACCGGGTTGTCAGATTTCATGAATACGGCACTCTCTGATCTGGATGGATGGCACTGAGGTGCGGCGATCAGAACTACCGTCGTCCTGCAAGGCGATTATGGCAAGCCGCGTCTGGCTCTCGTGATTCAGGCAGACCAGTTTGCAGAGCTTGGGTCTGTCGTGATTCTCCCTATCACATCGACCATTGTGATGCACCGCTGTTCCGTTTGAATATCCACTCGTCATTAGACAATAGGTTGATCGCAAACTCTCAAATTATGCTGGATAAGCCGATGACAGTCAGCACTGACAAGATACTATCACTTGGACATACTTAACCAAGTGATAGGATTCATGTGTATAGCTCGACTCTACAAAAGCCATATGCTTTGCGGGGTCGTACAAATTAGATTCAACAGAACCTTTTTCTCTATGGAAGTGCTATCATTCATTAATGCTTCTTGAGTCCATCAATCCCAATCAGACAAAGCGATGACGGTTTGCGTCGCCATCAAGGTACACGATTGCATTGTGTTTGCAGCCGACAGTGCGGTTTCATTGTCAACCACGTATCCGGACGGTTCGTCCGCGGTTAGCAACGTTTGGAAGCATGGTCTCAAAGTCTTCAATTTGCACAGGGATATTCCAATTGTGGCAATGACCGCTGGATTAGGAAATTTCGGCTCCATGTCAATCAGTAGTATGGCAAAAGATCTCCGTACCAGCCTGACAGAGAAGCTGTGCCAGGACAACTATACGATTGCCGAGGCGGTGGAATTTACCCAAAACCATTTTCAAGAGGAGTACAGCAGATCACATGAAAATGTGGTTCCACACCATTCGTTCGAATTCTGGGTCGGCGGATACGGTCACGATAACAGTCATGGCGAAATTTGGAAAGTTGTGCTTCAGGAAGGTAGCTGGGTAGAGCCGATACAAATATCTCCTCCCGAAGCATCCGATCAGGTTGTATGGGGTGGTCAGGTGCAGGCAATCAGTCGACTCCTCCTCGGTCATGATCACGAAGTTCTAAGGATATCGGGTTTGAGTGGGGATAAGTTTACAGAACTCCATACGCCACTAGTGCATTCTTCAATGCCAGTGCAGGATGCCATTGATCTTGCTGATTTCCTGGTCGATATGACCAAGCGCTATGTTGCGTTTCTGCCAGGCGCAGACACCGTCGGAGGAGACACAGACATCGCCACCATCACCCGTCACGAAGGGTTCAGGTGGATTCGCCGCAAGCATTATTATCCAGACCATCTTAACAAGAGGACAACAGGTCATGCCACATGACAAAAAAGACAGAGAGAGCATTATTCCCGTTGACTTGATCCGGGAGACGGTCATGCCGCCCTATGAATATCAGAAATCGCAACATGGGTTTGGCAGTGTAAGCGCCCCATCTGCGAATACAACAACAGTCCCGAAAAAGTCGTCGACAAAGACCGAAAAAAAGTGATTGTGTGCCAAACCATCGGCATACCAATCCTGCAAACGAGAGGTTTCGGATTTATCGGATATTATTTCTGCTGGAAGTTTTTTCCACCTCGCTTTTGTAACGCCCTTTCTGGAGCAGTCCGTATTGCTGGTCACTGGGAACAAGATCAGGGTCAGAAGGGAAGATGATGTGCAGATCCCCCTGACCGAATGTTAAATATCGGCCCTAGTGTTAGCCCTGCAAGTTTTATTGACTACCCAGCACGGTTGAGACGTC
>VXPI01000204.1 GCA_009839585.1 Gammaproteobacteria bacterium | reverse complement strand
GCATGGGGGCATTTTGTCGATTGAAGTAACCTGTCAAAAAGTCATCAAAACTCATTGAATCTGATGATTCAATATTCTTTTTGATCTGGTGTGATTCTTCTGACATCTGCCTGAAGTTTCTTGCTGTTTCGGCATCAAGCCGATTGTTCTTGAAGTATTGTTCCGTCTCTTCGGCAAGTTTCATTGCAAACTCGAAGAAACTATCTTCATTGCTGACAACTTTCTCGATAATCTGGCCAGACGGCGTTAAGTCCGGATCATCGACCTTGAGTCGTTGCGCCTGAAGTGAAAGCCGATAGTTGATACTGTCATCAAGTGAATCCATCAATTCTGCAAGGGGAGATAACGCATTCAGCAATTCATGCATTTGATCACGGGAATTTTTTTCGCCGTCCGCAAGCATGATGCAGGCATCCGGATTGCGTCCATTCATGACCATTTCCTGTTGATTCCTAACACTCATCTGGAATTCTGCATCTTCCATATCCGGGCTGTCCAGCAACAGGCAGGATAGCAACAGCAAGTCATAAAAACGGATGCAATCTGCATCAATGCCTATCGGTACAAATGGATTCAGGTCAATATTGCGAATTTCAACGTATTCGACTCCTCCAAGACATAATGCGCGAGACGGACTCTGGCCAGATCTAGCCACTCTCTTGGGACGTATCGATGCATAAAATTCATTTTCGATCTGCAACAAGTTCGAGTTCAATTGCCGGTAATGTCCATTGGTTTTGATTCCGATTTTTTCGTAGGGGGGGTACGAAGTTTGAATAGCATGCCGTAATGACTGAACAAACGAATCAACGTTGTTGTAGTTAATGCAGATGTCGTTCTGGGCTTCATTGCTGTAACCGAGATTGCTCAGTCTCAGGGAGGTGGCCTTTGGACCATAGAATGTATGGCGATGCAACGGTGTCAGGGAGTGTTCGCGATCGTTCAGGAAGGTCTGGCACACCGCAGGAGAGGCGCCAAACAGGTAAACCGTGGCCCACGATAGCCGATGATAGTTTCGAATCAAGCCAAAATATCTTGTCGACTTGTAGTTTTTGACATCTCTAATGGTCTCTTGTTCTGCGAGCGTGTTCCAGAACTCTTCAGGCAGGGAAAAGTTGTAATGGATGCCCGCTATCGTCTGCATGAGTGAACCATACCGATGATGCAGTCCTTCCCGATATACCTCTTTCATGCGTGCAATATTGGAAGTTCCATACCGGGCAATTGGGATATTCTCCTCACTCTCAACAATGCACGGCATGCTATTGACCCACAGCTTCTCATTACCAATATGTTGATAAGTGAAATGGTGAATATCGTGTAGCTCTTGCAGAAGTTCCGGTATACCCGTATGGATACCGGTTACGAATTCCAGCAGGGACTCGGAATAATCGGTCGTAATGGAACTGTGGGTAAGGCTTGAACCCAAGGCATGCGGGTGGGGGGTCGAAGCCAGTGTACCATCGGGCGTTACTCGAAGACTTTCCTTTTCAATCCCCCGGTTTAATTTCGCTAGATGTTGATCGAGTTTTTGATTAAGCAGGGAATCTACCGCTCTGTTCAGACTGTCAGACAAAACAGACATAACTTCAGTGGGTGGTTAATGGAATGTACGGGACGGCAGGTTTGATACAATACCTTTTGCCAGATTAACCCAGGACTATGGAAAGGATATTCGCTTTAGCCCCAATGATGTCGATCACGGATCGACATTTTAGGGTATTTATGCGCCATATTTTCCCGAGGTCGCAATTGTATACTGAAATGATCTCAACCGGTTCGATCATTCATGGCTCAAGGCTTGATGCGCTTGGCTTTGATCCGATTGAACATCCCGTTGGCATTCAGTTGGGGGGCAGCAGTCCCAATGAACTCGCTTTTTGTTCAAGGATCGCCCAGGAACAGGGGTATGATGAAATCAATCTGAATATCGGTTGTCCCAGTGATCGTGTACAAAGTGCCCGCTTTGGTGCATGTTTAATGGCCGAACCCGAGCTGGTTGCCAGCTGCGTAGAAGAAATCAGGGGCACTTCTGATTTGCCGGTCACTATCAAGACGCGAATTGGCATTGATAAACATGATGATTACGAGTTTCTGGCAGATTTCATTACAAAAACCGCCAGTGCTGGCTGCAATACGTTTTTCATTCATGCTCGGAAAGCCTGGTTGAAGGGCCTCAGCCCGCGCCAGAACCGGAGCATTCCTCCTCTTGAATATGACAAGGTGTATAGAGTAAAAGAAGACTTTCCGAACCTGCGTATCATCGTAAATGGGGGAATTCGTACCTTGCCTGCGGTTGAATCACACCTCGAAAAGCTGGATGGCGTCATGATCGGCAGGGAGGCAAATCGCAATCCGTGGTTTATGAAAGAGCTCAGCGATTATTATTTTGAAAATTCGCCCAAAAACCCGGCAACCAGCCGCGAAGCGGTTGTACGGTCCTATATGCAGTACATTGAAGGGCAATTAAAGCAGGGCGTTGCCCTGAAAACAATGGCACGGCATCTCATGGGGATATATCATGGTCAAAAGGGGGCACGGCACTGGCGCAGAATGTTGTGCGAGGATGGCCCCGTCTCGGATGCCGGGCTGGAAGTTGTCGAATCTGCCCTTCAGCAGGTTACAGGAATGCAGGCCTTCCAGCATTCATGAAACCTGTTTGCTCATAAATACGATACTTTTTCTTATGTTTTCCCTGTAAGTATATTGATTGTGCTAGAAACATTATCACTTGAAAATATCTTGAGGATATCAGCATTCACCTTGATTGCCGTAATCATGGTGCTTTGGGAGTTGCTGTTTCCGCGACGTGAACCAGGCAAAAGAAGAGTTCGATGGCCAGGTAATCTTGGGGTTTTCCTGATCAATACATGCATGCTTGCACTCATACCCATTACCGCGGTCGGCGCGGCTATTTTTTCCATTCAATACCAGTTTGGGCTTTTTTACTGGGTTGAGCGTGAGTTCTGGCCGAAAGTCATACTCTGAATTCTGGTACTGGATTTGCTAATCTACTGGCAACATCGCATATTTCACATGATC
>VXPI01000030.1 GCA_009839585.1 Gammaproteobacteria bacterium | reverse complement strand
CTCAAACGCTCTGAAATAGAACGTGATCAACAAGTTCGAACAGCCGAAGTTGCTGCATTAAAATCTGTCGAAGATGCCCGAATTCGAAGCCAAATCGAACTTTCTGAACGTAGAATGCAGGAATCTCAGGCAATGGCAGATGCCGAATCAAGCCGCAAGGCAATCATTGAAGCAGAGGAATCTGTACATCTGGCGCAAGACCGACTGACTGCACAAAGGGCCGGTGAAATAGCCAAGATCAATGCAGAACTGGAAGCCGCAACTGCCCTCTACAAGGCCGAGAAAGCGGCACAAATTGCACAAATTGAATCGGAAAGCGAAAAAGCCTCCGCAGACCTTGTGCAGGAACAGCTGAAAAATGAAATGTCGGTGAAAGCCCAGGGAGCACTCGAAATGATCAATGCTGAAAATTCCATGGATCCAGGGTTGGTTGCAATGAAACTCGAAGAGAAGAGATTAAGTGTTCTTCCGGACATGGCAGACAGGATGTCACGCCCCCTGGAAAAAATAGGCAAGATTCACATCAATCATGTGGCTGGGCTTGGTTCTGCATCCAGAGATGGAGAACAGGCCCAGGGTGCCGGTTCCATTGTTGATGAAGTCCTTGATCTTGCATTTCGGATGCCCGCCGTCAAAAAACTCGGCGAGGCAGTCGGTGCCGAAATTGTCACGCCTGACAAGAAAACCGGCGCAACCAAAAACAGGAAGAACCCCCGTTCAACTGCCAACTAAACAACGATTCCCTGAGCATGTATTTGCATTAATTTTACATATATCACTAAAGAGGATAACGACATGAACCTGAAGCGACGTCAATTCATCAAGGGTGCTGGGGTAACCGGTGCCTCGCTATTTGTACCCCAACTCTCATTTTCTGCTTCCGGACCAATCAAGATGGGGGTATTGCTTGATACCTCAGGCCCGTTCAGTGCCTATGGAACACCAATGGAAATGGCGACCCGCCTTGCTGTAAAAAAAATCAACGACAGTGGTGGATTACAAGGAAGAGAAGTCGAAATCGTGTTCCGAGACACTCAGTCAGACATGAACAATTACTCGACTTTCGCAAATCAGCTGGTGCGTGAGGGACTGGATGTATTCCACGGGGGGATTCTCTCTGCTTCCAGAGAGGCAATCCGACAAATACTTCGTCAAAGAGGAGTGCCCTACTTTTACAACGTACTGTATGAAGGAGGCGTATGCGATCGAAACACCTTTGTTACGGGAACCACACCTGCACAGCAGGTAGATGCGCTAATTCCACATGCGATAAATAAATTTGGCGCAAAAAAACTATATGTTCTGGCCGCAAACTACAACTACGGACAGATTACCTCCGCCTGGGTCAATGAATATGCAAAAGCAAATGGAGCTACCGATGTTGAAGTCGAATTTTTTGACCTGGCAGACGGTGACTTCGGACCTGCCGTCATTGCCAAAATCCAGGAAGCTGGCAGTGATTTGGTTGTATCCGTTCTTGTTGGCGCCGCCCACTTGAGTTTCTACGGACACTGGACGGAAACCGGCATGAATCAGAATCCCGATGTACACTTGATTTCAACAACATTTGGCGTGGGTAACGAACATAAAGTATTGCCTGCTAACCAGAGTGACGGCATGCTGATCGCAAACAACTGGGCTCCCGACAATCCCTCTGTCCCGGAAAACAAGGCGTTTCTGGATAGTTGGACCGCAGAATACGGGGATACTGACGCCATCCACGAGATTGCTGTTTCACAATATCATGGCATCCAGCTTTGGGCTGAAGCTGCCCGGCAGGCAGGCGGGGTAGACAGGGAATCCATTACCAAGGCCCTTGAAAGCGGCATCTCAATTACGGGGCCTGCAGGCGTGGTGAAAATGGACCCGCTTACTCATCATTGCAGTCTCGATATTCACATTATGGAGTTAAGCGGTCAACAGCTAAATGTAGTCCAGAAGCTTGAGCAACGTGAACCGCTGGACACTCGACGCTTCTGCAACTTGTCTGAAAACCCTGATTCCAACCTACAGTATGAAATAACCCTGTAGAGAATTCATGTTCAAGTTAATTCCCTGGCTGGAATTACTTGTTCCCTCTTTCGTAGCAATGAGATTGTGCTTCAAACTTGCAGCTGGAGCGCAATCCCGGAATGCCCTGATTCGTGCCGTCTACAAACAGCGGGACAGGTGAACTCTTGATGTTTTCGTGAAATGGACATCGCTGCCATATTCATCCTGCAAATTTTCTATGCCATAGCCTTGCTGGCACTGATTTCCTTTGGACTCGCACTGATATTCGGGATGATGCGCGTCATTAATCTGGCCCATGGGGAATTCCTGACTCTCGGTGCCTATGCAACGGTTTTTGCTAACCAAATGGGGGTCAACCTATGGGTATCCATGCTTGTCATTTCTCCGCTGGTGGTCGGCTTGTGGAGTCTGATCATTGAACGCTTTCTGATCCGGTTCCTGTATGGCCGACTCGTATACACGATGCTGGCTACATGGGGGCTGAGTCTCGCCATGGCCGGCGCAATGACCATGATTTTCGGAACCACAACGGAAGGCGTGTCAGCACAGGCCGGATCTTTCTCGATCGGAGCCTATCAAGCGAGCCTGTACAGTATTTTTGTAATTGTGATCACGTTTATTGTGGCCATGGCAATTGCCCTGGTTCTGTTTGGTTCAAACCATGGGCGAGTCGCCCGGGCCGCCATGGAAAACCGGGAAATGGTCGAAGCATTCGGGTATCCGATCAACAAGGTTTACATGTGGACATTCGTAGCGGGCGGCATGCTATCAGGCCTGGCCGGAGGCATATTGGCGCCAACGACGGGAATTTCACCCTACAGTGGAAGCACTTGGATAGCAGATGCCTTCATCACGGTAATCTCAGGCGGAACGGGTTCGATCATGGGAACACTGGCGAGCGCCGGTATTTTGGGGTCCGTGTCTTCGATTACCTCTTTCATTTTCAGTTCTGCGTCCGGCGGGGTCGCCTTGCTTATAGCTGCCCTCGTACTGTTGCGCATAGTTGATAACGGTATATACGGATTGTGGCA
>VXPI01000306.1 GCA_009839585.1 Gammaproteobacteria bacterium | reverse complement strand
CGCGCAAGCAACTCAACGCAGTGGATTATACGGGTGATTTGGGTGCGGACAGTGTTGTTCATGATTGTATCAGTCATGCAAGAGTTTATTTGTGGAAGTTGGTCAGTGGCTAGCGTCCCAACCCCAGGGGCAACCTGGGAATGATGCAGGACTTCCTTCAGAGCAAAACCAGGAACTGTTTGGAAATCAGAATGGGTAGTGCTGATGAAGCGTGCACTGAATGATCCATACATCATCACAATCGCCTGATCTCCATGATGAAGACTGCTACTCTCATGGGAACCATCATTACGGTTAGCAATGTGACCAATGGGATGTAGCGTGAAAACGATTGCTTGAACAATCCAGTCCCATATAATTTCAGCATTCCAGAGTGAAATTTCGGCAATTGAGTCGTTGTGCAAATTCTAATTCTGCGGGAGTTCCGAGATAAGTAATGCCATACTTGATCCGGCCCGTACATCCCATCCATTAGGATGGTTTTAGCGAATCAGTTTATTGAACTTGTGTGACTTCGCTTTGAAGCAGGGCTAACTTCGAAATAGCTCGAATTCGCTTTCCAATCTACACTATTCCCCTATCGGGTCGTTTACGTCATGAAATTAAAAGAGTTCATCGAAAGTAAGAGGTTTGAATCGTTCATTATTGCGTTGATTATCATCAATGCAGTCACGCTCGGACTAGAGACCGAGAAACAAGTCATGGATGCCGTTGGCCCGGTATTGATCATGATTGATCGTATCATTCTGGCCATTTTTACAATCGAGGTGCTGGCCAAGTTATGGGTATATCGACTGGCTTTTTTCAAGAGCCCTTGGCGGATATTTGATTTTATTGTGGTTTCCATTTCGCTGATACCAGCAACTGGTAATTTGTCTGTTTTGAGAGCATTGCGGGTACTTCGGGTATTGAGGCTGGTTAGCGCATTTCCCTCACTGCGTAAGGTGGTTGGGGGGCTGGTAGCGGCTTTACCCGGAATGGGATCGATTGTGATGTTGATGCTGCTGGTGTTTTATGTATTTTCGGTCATGGCAACCAAGCTTTATGGTGGCCTGTTTCCTGAATGGTTTGGATCAATCGGAGCCTCTGCCTATTCGCTATTTCAAATCATGACCCTGGAAAGCTGGTCCATGGGAATTGTCAGACCGGTGATGGTGCATTTCCCCTACGCCTGGATTTTCTTTGTGGTATTTATTTTATGCACCTCATTCACCGTGCTGAATCTATTCATCGGCATTATTGTTTCGGCAATGCAGGCGGAGCATGAGGGACATGCGACCGAAGAGCGCGAAGAGATGCTGGCTAGGCAAAATGAAATCATGAAGGAAATCAGAAGTCTTAAGCAGTCTCTAAAACCCCAGTCAGGTTAACTGTCTGCCTTGCCGGAATGGCCGGATCGATGAACTGCTTGCCATATCTGGGTTTGTGCAGACTATAGGTGTCGTAGTCCTTCAAACCACGTTAATCATGACAACAAATATTGAAACCCGCACTTAAGTCATGAGTTCTTCTGCGACATGATGATCGAGCATGTTATTGCTATTTTGCTGTTCTCCGCGATAGCTTCCGCAACGCCCGGCCCTAACAACCTGATGCTTCTGTCCTCTGGGATCAACTATGGGTTCTACCGGACAATCCCTCACATGACGGGTATCTGCATCGGTTTTATTATCTTATTGAGTGTAGTCGGGTTGGGAATTGTCCGGGTTTTTGAAGCATATCCATCAATACACCAATTTCTCAAGGTCGTATCGGTCTGTTATCTACTGTTTCTATCATGGAAAATTGCCACAACTGCTCCAAAGGGGATGGAGGGAGGGAAATCTGGAAATAACAGCCATAAACCTCTCTCTTTTCTACAAGCGGCCAGCTTTCAATGGGTTAATCCAAAGGCATGGACCATGGGGCTGACAGCGGTGACTGCATATATTCCACCTATCGATCCACTTCTTGGGCTTGCACTGGTCGTGGTGATCTTCGGGATAGTCTGCGTACCTTCCGTAATTATCTGGACTCTCCTAGGAGTTCAACTGAAGCGCTTTCTTAATGACCCGGTTCGACTTCGACGATTTAACATTGTCACGGGATGTTTGCTTGCAGGGTCGCTGTATCCGGTTTTTTTCAGTTCGGCCTGATTTGTGTCAAGCTAGCACGATAGGATATCGGAATGATCGGATGTCATGACAGAAATTAGCGCAAAATAGCAACTCCGAAATACATATTCAATTCATCGGGTCGGTTCGTTTAATGGTTCCTAGATCAAGATTTGCAAACTCCCCAATTCAGCTTTGCAGTATGATTGGAACAGGCTACACAAGACATAACCAGCTGAATCCAAATTCAAGAATTGCCAAAGTTGTGAAGTGGAGTATTCGGTAAAATATGCCGTGTCATGAACCGTCAAATCGGACCTGAATAAAACATGGACGAATGTCCATCGGAGACATATCCTTGATAATAGAAGATATTATCGACATGGTCTCAAAAGGCGAATCCGAGACGCTGGAATTCAAGGCCAGCACCGGTATGCGTAATGAGGCAGCAAAAACCGTTTGCGCTATGCTTAACCAACGTGGCGGCCATGTACTTTTTGGTGTATCACCAGACTGTCAAGTTGTAGGTCAACAGGTCAGCGATCGGACAATTGAGCAGTTGAGTGCTCAAATTATGAGAATCGAGCCGCCAGCGTTTCCGGAAATAAACCGGATTCCATTATCGGGAAGCCTGGAAATAATTTCAGTTTGGGTGCCACCCGGCACAGCGCAACCGTATCAATACCTTGGTGCTTCATACCTACGAGTCGGCAACACGACAAGAAAGATGACTTCCGAGCAATAAAATCGCCTGTTGCTGGAACGACTGCATGGTGAGCAGCGTTGGGAAAATCAGACTGCAAAAGGTTTGACAGTAGACGACCTGGATATCGCCGAAATACGCAGAACGGTCACAGAAGCAGTACAAAGCGGCAGACTTACCCCAAGTTTATCAAGTAGTGCCATAACCTCATGATCATGAATGAAATAAAAAACGCAGTGGCACTACACGTGCAGGAGGCCGGCATTCCGG
>VXPI01000231.1 GCA_009839585.1 Gammaproteobacteria bacterium | reverse complement strand
AGGTTTTATACCCTTTTTTCCTGCTTTTTTCCATTTCTATTTTGAGATTAGGGATTTTGCATATTTGGTCAAAGAACCAGATGGTCAGACATTATATCTGGTCGTGGAAACAAAAGGATATGAGATGGATGCGGACATCCCTACGGACGAAAATCACAAGATAAGCTACGGACGGAAATTCTTTGAAAAGTTGAACGAAGAATTCCCAGATATAACAATACGGTACGAATCCCGCACCAACCATAAGAATCTGTACGAATTACTGAGACCGGTGGCTAAGGATAGATGCTGAGCCATCAGACTCTAGCGGTCTCAACATATAGAGTGATTTGATGAAACAGTGGATATCGATGATCAAGACTCTCGAAGGGGGGCGTTACAGATGCCTCTTTCTACATGATTACTGTGTGAAATATGCAGGGAATTCACCCAAGTAGATGATGTTTGTCAAAAGGAGGCAATTATGATGCTGACAGACAGGCAATGCGTTGAATGGCTATTTTCCGTAGAGCGAATCTGCCAGGAAAACATACTGCAATCACACGATGCCCAGATCTTTTTTGAGGTCGGTGATTCGGTCTGGTTCGACAGGAACGTACATGAAAGACTTTTCGGTACTATCGAAAAGCTGAATTCGAAAACATGCACCGTGTCGCTGATAGGCGGTAAAAAGTGGGCAGTGCCCTATATGCGGCTCGATCATGTGGATGAATCCCTGTTTGATGCACGTGCACCACGTGCCAGACGATTACTGGATGTAGCCGTTCGAGCGCGCCAGATGATGGATGAGCATGGACTGAGAGCCTGGTCCTTGTACTTCAGCCATGGGCGCAGGCTTCTGGGAAAATGCGTGTACCGGGATCAAGCCATATTTATCAGTAGACACCATGCGGTCAATCATCAGCCTGAACAGGTGAATGACACCATCCTGCATGAAATTGCCCATGCATTGGCAGGTTCCAAAGCGGGGCATGGACCGGAGTGGAAGGCCATCGCACTTCGAATTGGCGCAGTTCCCGAGTCCAGAGCATATGAGAAGGATAAGGCTGAAAGGAAAAGGAAGAAGCTTTTGGAGGCCAAAAGCAGATTCACAACGGGAGATATGGTGTCATTTCCAGTTAAGGGCAAGCAGTTTGTTGGCAGAATTATTCGTATGAACCCCAAACGTGCCAAGGTCGATTGTGGCAATAGAATATATCTGGCTCCCTATACCCTTTTGGAAAATCATGTATAAACACCATGTACTGTGGATTTTGACCTGGGTTTCCAACTCTGGAAAATGATGCAAATTTGCCGTCATCCGCAACCCGAAAGGAAGCCGGGCGAACAGTCCGCCTTGCTCCTGTAAAGAGCACGGTTAAACGGGCGGTTGGATAACCTCGTGTCAACAGTCTTATGGTTTACTGTCCGAAGCCGTGTGGCAAAACCCAGCCGAAATAGATTCCAATTCCCAGAAACAGCATGATGAAGAGCGATAGACCAACGCGTAGAAACAACGCCTTGATGATACGCTGGGAACTCGAAGGATCCCGCATCAGAAAATAAAATCCCGTGAACAGGCTAACGATCACGAAGAGAAGTAACAGGACGATTGCAGTCTTGAACAGCATCAGGATTTTCTCTGAATAATCCGTTATCGGCAGATGAATGCGAAGTCCAGGAAAAGGTCAGTACAATTGTGGGTCACAGGCGTTTATATTGTCGCGGTTTTGATTCTGGTTTCGCTAGGAACATGGCAATTTGCCAGAGGCATGCACAAGGCTGAACTGGAAAAAAAGATGGACATGTTCGCGGATAGTACGATGGACTTGCAGACTGCACCAGAAGACTGGAATGATTTGAATTATAGAGAGGTTGGGCTGACAGGTAAACCGCAGACTGCAAGAACGATGTTGCTGGACAATCGGATTTATCAAGGGCAGGTCGGATATGAAGTGATTGTGCCTTTTGTGCTTCAGGACCAGAGCGCAATCGTTCTGCTCAACCGGGGCTGGGTATCCAGAGAACAGGCGAATATACTTGAGAATGGCACGATCTTCGAAGACATGAAAATTGCCGGACAGCTATACTTGCCAAAAACGGGCATGAAACTGGTTGACACCATACTGGTGAAAGATCGGTGGCCCCGAGTCATCGCGTATCTTGATATCCCGGATCTTTCTGAAGAATTGGGGGTTTCCCTGGCGCCGCCGGTCGTGGTGCTTGACTCAAATAGTGATTTTGCTTTCCAGAAAATCTGGCAGCCCTATATCATGAGTCCAATTCGGCATTATGGTTATGCAGTGCAGTGGTGGGGGCTGGCACTGGTCCTGCTTGTATTTGGCTGGGTCTGGAAATTCAGGAGTCAAGAATAAGGTTGTGGGTGAAGTAAAAAGCAAATCTTCGATACCGGCAAGCAAGGGCCTGTCAAGAGCCAAGGCAATAATCCTGATTATGCTTTTTATCGGGCCACTGCTCAGCGCATTTCTCTGGTATTACGGACTGAATGCCAAACTGGTCCCGGGGCAGATCAATAATTCGCCTTTGGTCGACCCTCCGGTCACGCTTAAAGATTTTTCGAATCCGAAGCATGGAGACGTGCCGATTACTCTGGCAGACTTGAAACGAAAATGGACAATCGTTCATATCGTCAATCAGCGTTGCGATCAGGACTGTGAGACATTTCTGTACAACACCCGACAAGTACGTCTTGCCGTGGGTAGGGATGCAAATCGAATTGCGAGAGTGATTATGATTGAAGATCCGGAACTGATTAAGTGGATGCGGCAGGACCATCCGGATGCTGCACTGATTATGGCTGCAGACAATGGGATAGAAGATCAGCTGGATTCAGTTATCAAGACACTTGAACACGGTTCAAAGCATGCCTTGCTGATTGATCCGCTCGGCAATGTGATGATGGCCATACCGAATGATTTGCCGCCCAAGTTATTGCTGAAGGATCTGAAAAAACTACTGAAACTGTCCCGGATTGGCTGAACAGGATCCGGCTGAACAGTGATTCTGGCCCAAATCCGTTGATCAAAACAGGTACACTAGGCGGGATGTCATTTGCGACATGCCATATGG
>VXPI01000133.1 GCA_009839585.1 Gammaproteobacteria bacterium | reverse complement strand
GAGAACTCGTTTCCCCGGGCCGAGATGGCATCCATCCACTAGTTTGCAAATTGACCGAATGACTGCCTCTTCTTCGGTTTTCGTATCGGGGCCCCAAAGTCCATAATGGATCGTCCGCAGGTGGGAGTCCCTGATGAAGCGGGATGTCACGTCATCGTAATAGGCCGAAACCGATGCATCTCCTGCCTTATCCCCTTGCTGTGCTTGATTTTTCATGTTGGATCATGTTGCTGGATTTCTATGGTTCCCAATTACCGGCGAGTCACCAAGACTCGGTCGGATGTGTGAATGCCACGAGTATAATATGATGGCGTTGGTTCACGGACTGGAAAGTTACACATCACTGGCTGTGCTGGTGATGTGTCGAGTTGGACGGGCATTTGGCTACATTGACATACTGGTGAGACTATGAAACTTCGTTCAGGCAAAGTCCATCACCTGTTGCTGGTTGCGATAGGTGTATTCTCATCTGGATTGCATGCCGGTGGGATCGATTTATCGATGTTTGGTTCGCTTGGCCTGCAGACCCGATGGTACAGTGAAGATGCGGTGTATCCTGATCAGAAGTCTCATTTGCTCAGCCTATCTTCCGAGACCACGTTTTTGCTGGTAGGCGATCAAGGTCGAAGTTTCACGTTCACCCCATACTTTCGTTACGATGCCACAGACGCTAAGCGGAGCCTGGTTGATCTGCGCGAGGCCTATTTTCTGGCCTATGGCGATATCGGCGAGAACGAATGGGAATTGCGTCTCGGCGTTGACAAGGTGTTCTGGGGAGTTGCCGAATTATACAATCTTGTCAATATCGTCAACCAGACGGATTGGGCCTATGATCCTGATCAGAAGGCGCGTTTGGGTCAACCCATGGTTCGATTAGCACTGACCGGACAGTGGGGCACCTTCGAGATGCTTGGCCTTCCCTATCACCGGAAACGAAATTATCCCGGACAGGGGGGACGTCTTCGCGGGCTTGTGGTGGATAACGACCGGGCCAGTTACGAGGATGGTCATGAAGAACAGCATCTTGATCTGGCTGCACGACTTCAGGGATACATTGGTCCCCTTGATGTCGGATTTAGCGTGTTTCGAGGTACAAGCAGGGATCCGACCCTATTGGTTGATCTACAGTCGGGAGTCCTGTTGCCGCATTATGAATTAATCCGGCAATACGGTCTTGATGTCCAGTTTACTACCGGTCCATGGATTCTGAAGCTGGAAGCCATTCACCGCTCCGGTATGAAGAATAGATTTCCAACTCTAGTGAAAGAAGATTACTGGGCTAGGCTGATTGGAGGCGAATATACATTTTATGGTGTTTTCGACTCGGACAAGGATGTGGGCCTGATTGTTGAGTGGATTTCCGATGACAGGGAAGAGAGGTCAACCAACTCCTTCCAGAACGATCTTTTTGCGGCGACCCGGGTTTCGTTCAATGACATACAGGGCACCGAAGCAGTGATTAGCATTACCTACGATCTCGATAGTGATTCACAGGTTGTCGATGCACGGATCGAACGCCGCTTGAGTGATAACTGGTCATTCGAGGCGAATGCTACGGTATTTCGGAATGCTGAAAATGATCCTGATGTTGGTCTTATTCGCCATGACGACTATATTGCACTGGCTCTCGAATACCACTTTTAGAGGTTGTAGATAATGCCAGAAGGCGAAGTGGCGTTTTCCATGCACAGGAGAGACTTATGCTTCCGCAATGGCTTTTTCCTGGGTATTCTGCAATCCTGCTGTGCTCATGATGTAGCGCCCAAGAGACTCTGCAATCACAATATCCTTCGGAAAAGGATGTTCCCGGGCGGAACCCGGATACGAAAAAAATAACTATTACTATCCGCTTGATTTTTGTATAATCCGGCGCTTTTGGAATTTGCCGGACTCTTGTTCGGTAAAATGCCCTTGAAACCGAACCAAAACAGCAATTTATTTCCATGACAGACCTCACTAAATATCGAAATATAGGGATATTTGCCCACGTTGATGCCGGTAAAACGACGACAACCGAGCGTATCCTCAATCTGACCGGAAAAATCCACAAAATCGGTGAGGTACACGATGGTGAAGCCACAACTGATTTCATGGATCAGGAACGTGAGCGCGGAATTACCATTCAGTCTGCAGCAACCAGCACATTCTGGGGCGACTATCGTCTCAATATCATTGATACTCCCGGGCACGTCGATTTCACAATTGAAGTCTACCGCTCGTTGAAGGTTCTGGATGGCGGAATTGGCGTGTTTTGCGGTTCAGGTGGTGTTGAACCACAGTCAGAAACCAATTGGCGTTATGCCAATGACTCCAGGGTGGCGAGGATAATTTTCGTGAACAAGCTGGATCGAGTTGGTTCTGACTTTTACCGGGTTGTCGAGCAGGTTCGGGGCGTCCTGGGAGCGAAGCCTCTGGTTATGACCTTGCCGATTGGCGTTGAAGATGATTTCAAGGGTGTAGTTGATGTTCTAACACGCGAGGCTTGGGTATGGGATGGTTCCAACGATCCTCAGAACTACAAGATTGAAGCGGTTCCCGGGGATATGGCGGACTTGGTGGAAAAATATCGCGAAGAGTTGATTGAGAATGCACTGGAGCATGATGATGATGCGATGGAGCGATACCTGGAAGGTGAAGAGCCGGATATTGAAACAATCAAGAGTTGTGTTCGAAAGGGCACCATAGCACTGGACTTCTTCCCGACTTACTGTGGTTCAGCATTCAAGAACAAGGGTATCCAGCCAGTGCTGAACGCTGTGGTGGATTATCTTCCTGATCCAACCGAAGTGAATCCGCAACCCGAAGTTGACCCAGAAGGCAATGAAACCGGGGATTTTGCCATAGTTGATCCAGGCAAGCCATTGCGTGCTCTTGCATTCAAAATCATGGATGACCGCTATGGCGCGTTGACCTTCCTGCGAATTTATTCTGGGACCATGGGAAAAGGCTCAACGGTTCTGAATACGGCAAGCGGCAAGACTGAACGGATTGGCCGAATTGTAGAGATGCATGCGGATTCCCGTCAGGAGCTTGATTCAGCGCAGGCGCGAGAAATAGTTGGAGAGGTTATCCTAAA
>VXPI01000066.1 GCA_009839585.1 Gammaproteobacteria bacterium | reverse complement strand
CCGACAAAGAAGCTCAAAACACAATCTTCAATCAAAATCTCTGCATGGATCAGATTCTTGGATCATCCTCAAATGACAGATGGATGAAACTGTTTTTGGAAATAGTCCATGACAACGATAACCGTGGCATTGTTCAATACGATATTGTATTGTTGACTGTTCAACATTTGCGATGGAATGCAAAACACACAGCGGATTTTTTTCAATGGGCATTGAAGAACGACAATCTGCCATCAAATTTTTTCAATCAATATTTTTTCTACCGCTTGTGTGGATGCGGAAATCGAAAATCAAGCCAAGACATGGAGCATCAAAAGCATTGCCAGATGGATTTTGTCAATCACATTCTCCGGGCACAGCGATGGTTTTTTAATTCTCACTATGATGACGAAATCAAAGTCAGAAAGCTGGGCGAACTCCTTCATGAAGCGACAGAGATGCTAAATTGGACAAGCTTTGCATGCATAGATGAAGAAGATATGGAACTGCTCTGCCAGGAAATTGAGAAATTGAGAAATCCCCCAAAAGCCGGACAAGTATTGATTGTTCCAGAAGGAGGGACACCTCCAAATTACATGAGCCAGGATTATCCAGCACCTCTTGCCGCCTGAAACATGACTGCAAAATTGTCCAAGTTTGTCTCATTCTACTCATACAAGGGATGGGTTGGGCGTAGCACGATATTGGCAAATTTGGCTTGTTGGCAAGAAATGCAGGGAAAGGAAGTCTTGATTATCGATCTCGATTTTGAAGCACCTGGACAACATAAAAGCGGGCTTTTTGCAACCAACCCGATTGCAGATTCAGTCATGAAAGGTGGACTGCTTGATCTATTTGACTCTTGGAAAAGACACCATGATTGCAAAACCGATAAAGCATACGAATGGGATTTGCATAGTTACATTCTCCGAAGTCCATATCTTGACTCCTGGGGCGGAACCGGTCACCTTGAGAAACAAAACCCACGAACAGGGTTCGCCCCGGTACGCTACATACCGCCCTGACAGGCGGAATATAGTAATTCCCAATGAACTGATCAAGAGTCATTTCAAGTCCAGGATAACGGAGTATCTGGAAAATGCCAGACAAGCCGTCTGATCATGGTGACCAGCGAAGTCAGCTGTTCGAAGATGTTTCTGGCAAGTCAACTCCAAGACTCAAGAATGCAGTAGAAAAGGTTGACGGTATAACCTCGGACGAAGAGGCAGACCTGAAACGAGGTGGGCAGCTTGCCTTGCGCAACACCAGAAGAAACATCTATCGATGGGCATTGTGGTCTGGATTCGTACTGTTGGCAATCTTGGTCATGGCAATTTGCACCGGGATTATCTGGCTTGGCTTCCATTATTTTGATGCGGCAATCAAGGACCCTCAATTCCACTATGAAGTGCAACACTGTCCCTGTCGCAGTCCAACTGATGTTACGTAAATCAGGCAAACCGTAGCATCAATCGGCACTGTACGCTAGTCGGTGACATAATGCCATTTGTGTCCGATACGGTGCGCTCTGTTTCAGGATTGTGGGAACCTTTCCCTGTCAGTATAGCCGCTCAATTCTCTCAAGAAATTTTGGCCTGTTTGCGTATCTACGACGAACGTCTTCCAGTCGGCGTGAAAAATCCCCGGTTGTACCCTCTCCGTCTGCCATTGTCTTTAGATCGAATAGCAATTGCGCGGCTGCATCGTAACTTTGCCCACTTTTTGTTTTCATATGGTCGTCAATTTCGCCCCATGCTGCTTCACCCCTTTCTGCAACATCCGCTATGCGTTGCAGGCGTATCCTCTCCTTTTCCTGTCTGCGGAGTTCACGCCTGACTTCCGCCTGCCTGCCTTCGGCGGCCTTGCGTTCCCTGCAAACTTCTTTCGACCGAGCCCGCAACTCGCCTGCAGTCCTGGGAGGGGTTGATTCGACTCCTGTATTGGAAAACTCACGCACCAACTTTCGAATTTCGGTTGAGACATGCGGGTCGCCCTCGGCCAGCCGAAACAACAGTTTTGTCTTTTCACTGTCTGGTATTCCTGCAATCGCAGATTCAGCGTTTTTCTTCGATGATGAATGTTCGGAAGTGGGGATAGGTCTTTCAGCCGCTGCGGTGACAAGGTCGGCATCGATACGGAAAAACTCTGCAAACGTTGTCAGCGGACCGGTTAGTGGAGCGATACCGGCCAGAGGTTCAGGTGCTTCGTCTCGGACATGACCAAGACCGACAGCCCACAACCAGGCAAGGTACAGCATTCGCCAGTCTCCTGAAAGAAAATCGGTTCTTAGCGTCATCATGCCCGAAAGCCAGCCCGAACCTTCCTCCCATCCCCCCAAGTATTGCTCCGCCTCGTCATCGTCCTGAAAGTCGAGAATGACGTTGTCACCAGAGTCTATGACCTCAACCAGTTCGCTTCCTCGAAGCAGGGTTTCGATCTTCGTACGGTCCACCAGATGCCGGGGTGCCCGCATCATCAATCTTCGAGTTCCCCAGTTCGCAATGTAGAGATGCATGTCGAACCATTGTCTCATGAACTGACGTTCATTGCCCCGGAAGTCGCCGTAGTTGTAAACGTTGATAAAGCTCGTCGGGGTAACCTCGGCACGTGAAGACACTCTCCTCAGTGCATCCATTCCGTCGTTGTCAATCGGCTTGTCGACCGCCTGGAATTCATAATATTGATATTCGCTCATGCTGTGATTGTCCGGTTATTTTCAATTTCCCAAGGCAAGGGTTAGCGAATAAATTCTACCATAGCACACAGTAGGGCATGCCGTGGTTTCCTGCACCGCCTACGCAAGGGAAAACGGATCCCAATCCACAAATGGAAAGCATGAAGTACCCCCAATATCCTGCATGGGGTGACTTTCAAGAGTCTGGTGTTTTACCCGGTGGATGATTCCGTGATCAGCATTGAAATTCCTAATCTCAAAATAGAAATGGCAAAAAGCAGGAAAAAAGATAGAAAACCTTGCCAAATCATCGCATTGCCGGAAGCCTGCTCTGCCTAATGCGGCAGTTGCTGCCCCTGAAATGGCACGCAAAGCGGGCCGGCACCTTCCGCTACCACCTCTATGCGATGGCCGGACAGGTGGTCCGCCATGCCCGGCAGC
>VXPI01000128.1 GCA_009839585.1 Gammaproteobacteria bacterium | reverse complement strand
CTCCAGCGCCATGCGTTCGGCGCGCGTCTCCGTCACGGCGGCTCGCAGTTCGGCCACTCGTTCGCTCGTGTTCGCCCACGCGAGAATGCCACACCGCTGGCGCGACGCAGGCGTTCGCGAAGCAGACCCCTTGTCATGGAAATCGGCGAATCACGGTGCGCCGCGCGTTGTCAACGGGCAAACACCCCGCCGCCGGTGTAGCACGCCGATCCGCCGAGCCGCTCTTCGATGCGGATCAGCCGGTTGTACTTGGCGAGCCTGTGTCGATCCGTCCGCGACTCGCCCCGCGACCTGCTGGGGCAAGCGCTTACGCTTGGTTCCGTCTGTCGATGTTGCATGCTGACTCCCTGTCGCCGACATGTCTTGCAGTACGCCGTATGCGGGAGAGGCGGCTCGCAGACGCTCGATGGCAGGTCAACCCAACGGCGCACCTTTTCAGATTCAAGGATGGACAATCCAAGTCGGTCACCGAGACCGGCGCGCGGCGAGTGACGGCGGCGGAACAGCTGCTCGCCGTCGGAAAACTGGAGATACCGGTCGATTACTTTACCGACCCCTTCGACTTGACGGCGAGGGACTGTTCTCCCAGCGGCAGGAAGCACCGGGCAAACCGAGCTGGCTGAATGCGAGCGAACGGCCGGCCGCTGGTCCGGCGAATGCCGAGCGGTTGTTGCCTTTCACCCCTACCGACGCCGCTACGAGGTCGAAGGCATCGACGGCCTGTTCGAACCGCCGGCTCGGCAAGGCATCAGCTTGGCGGGTGCCGGCGGACCGGGCGGCGTCGGGTGCTCGTACAGTACCTCACCCACCATGTAGCCACGTAGGTGAAGCGCCGGGCAGCGGACTCAGGCGAACGGTGCCACGCCTTCGGCGGCCGCGGCCTCGTTCAGGCGCCGGTCCAGGCTCGCCAGCGCACAGCCTTCTCGGATCGCGAGCGCCAGGTAGCTCGCATCGTAGGCGGTCAGGCGGTGAGCTCGTGCCAGCGCCATGACTTCACGGTCGTCCGTTTCGCCCGCACCGGCAATGGGAAGACGGCGCAGCCGCGCCATGGAGGCGTCGGCGTGGCGCTCATCGATCCGACCCCGACGTTCGGCGGCCAGGAGCAGATTGCGCAACTCGTGCCAGAACACCCCCGGCGCTTTCGCCGTCTCCGCGCTCAGCCGGTCGAGCGCAAGATCGGCCAGCGCCGCTTCCTCGTCCGGCAGCACCCAGGCCGCTGCGATCGAAGCGTCCGGAACGAACGCCATCAGCGTGCGTGTCCCTCGTGACGCCAGGAAAGAATCTCGGCCGTGGTCACCGTCTTCTGCTTCGCCCGCTCACGGCGAAGGGCGGCGCTGAGCGCAGCGTGCTCGCCCTCGCCGGCGATCCGTGTCACGTGGGCGACCGGCTTCGTGCCCCGGCAGATCACCAGATCCTCGCCCGCCTCCACCGCCGCCAGCAGCGCCGACAGGTGGGTCTTGGCCTCTCCGATCTTTACGTGTCGCATCATGGTCATCCCGTTCCTTGCCCGGTCCACGCCGGAAATCCCCACGGCGGCGGCGAGGGACGCCCGTCCGGAGAGACGGAGAGACAAGGATAGCCTCCGCGCCCGTTTGGTCAAGTGGTTGGTCTGTTTCTGGAGTCGCTGCGTCATCGGACGGGAATTTCGCCTTTCGGCGTCCGCGTCCGGTTGTCCGGCATCTCCTGCCTGTTCCTGACTATGAGACATCGTTTCACCCTACCTTCCTCCGGGCCGGGCACGGGCGGTGACCATCACCGTCCCGGTGCGATGAAGTCGAAGAGCTCCCGGGTCCGGTTCATCGGGACCGGCTTCCGGTCGTCCGTCAGGGCTTCACCACGAGGGTAACGAGCCGGCCCGATATCTCGCGCAGCCGCAGCCACTGCTGGTAGTAGAGGGGCAGCGAGGCTGCGGATTCGGTGAACTGGAACACGTACATGACGATGGCGAAGACCGCGCCGTACGCGACCGTGTTCTCTGCCGTCACCGCAATCGAGTAGACCAGCAGACCGAACAGGAACAGCCATGCCACGCCAAAGGTGCCGGCTTCGAGATCGGACAGCTTGATGTTCCAGCGCATCACCTCCCGAAGGTGTCGGCCGATCCGCGCGGTATCGCCGCTCTCCACGGCATCGACCTGCCGTTCGTGCTCGTCATTGAGCTCGCGGTTGTAACGCGTGGTGATCTTTCCGGTCAGCGCGTAGACCGCCGCCGTGACACCGAGCACGGCGAGGCATCCGTAGAAGACAGGGAGGCTCAACGCGGACAGGATCAGGATCGGGCCCCCGAGTTCGATGATGCTCCGCACGAGGGCGGGAACGGAGTTCTCGAAGAACTCGACCGTCTCCCTGAGCATTCCGAGGCGCGCGGTCTGGATGGACGTCGTGCTGCCGGATTGACCGCCGATCAGTTCCTCACCCAGCCGGGCGTAAATTCCGGCGTACGCTCGGCTGTCCACGAGCCGCCGGGTGGTGGCGATCCCCATCGCGACGATCCCCAGGCCGGCCAACTCGAACAGTCCGTGCCGCGATCCCGCGAGCACGCCATCGATGGCTCGGCCGATGACCAGTGGAAACAGCACCCAGCCCACGGCTTCGAGCACCACCAGGGACAGGGTGCCGGCAATACGTCCACCGAAGCGTCGCAACAGGGTGTTCAATGACCTGCCCTCCTTGAGGCTATGACGCGAAAATCTGGGTGAGAGCCGCGCGTCAATCTCTAAGCGCCGAGGTTGCACTTCCGGTCAACAAACCCGACCCGCCGGATCGGCGGGCATCGCGGATACGCGCAACATCTCGGTCTGGAAAGACATATTTGCCTCATCCGAGACAGAAGTGTATCATAAGAACGCAATGTCAAGAGCGCGTCCTGTGCAACCCATAGATTCGCAGACCCCGTCACCGCCAAGGCGACGGCCAAGCCGCGCGGCCATTATCGACGCAGCCGTAGGTGTTCTTGCGCGAAACCCCGATGCGTCCCTGGCGACGATTGCCGAGGCAGCGGGGGTAGGCCGTGCCACCCTCTATCGGCATTTTCCCGGCCGAAACGATCTGATCGACGCGATCAGCCGGCAGGCAATCGAGGAAACCGATGCAGCCGT
>VXPI01000096.1 GCA_009839585.1 Gammaproteobacteria bacterium | reverse complement strand
CGCCGAAATCCCGGCCCGCAACGGGCAAAAAAATCTCTATTTTGGGATTAGGGGTGCGAGTTCACCACATGTGGGACTGTGGGGTTTAAAGTGCCGGCACCCCGCACATCCTGAGTACGATGCTCTCAAGCTCCTCCCATTCATCTTTGCGAGCCATTGGAATCCCGCCTTTCAGTCGATGATCTGCAAAACACAGCTGAGCCAGCACCCTCTCCCACTGTAGCCGGCCCAATCGGCTCATGGCACTGGCAACGACTTTTTGACGGGCGCTCCAGATTCCGAAACGCTGATACAGTGATCGCGGAGATGCCCCCTGTCGCTCCGACTCATCATAAATCTGGCAAATCTGTCGAACTTCCCGAACCATAACCCATAGAATCAGAATCGGCAATGAGCCGGCTCTTTTCATGCTGTACAACATCCTCATTGCACGGTCCTGATGCCCCAGCAAGCACGCGTCAACCAGCATGAAGGCATCATGACGTGCATGATTGGCAATCAGGTCTTCGACAATCTCCAGAGTCACCATCTGGCCCTGATACAACAACATGAGCAAATCAATCTCCTGGGCAGCCGCAAGCAGGTTACCTTCAACCATCTGACACAGACGCCGAACCGCTGCATCCTCGGCCTCAAGATTTCTTGACCGGAGCCGCTGGCGAATCCATCCTGGCAGTTGTTCAGAAGCAATATTTGGACATTGAATCAATACTGCCGAATCAGCAATGGTTTTAAACCACTTGGTGTTTTGTCCGGCTCGGTCGATATGTCCTGCAATCACAACCAGCGTTACATCTTCTACCGGATTTTCTACATATTCCATCAGCGCCTTGGCACCCTTGTCCCCCGGTTTTCCGGTCGGAATTCTGATCTCGATCAGTTTTTTCTCCTGAAAAATCGATATGGTCTGACTCTGCTCGAAAAGAATCCCCCAGTTAAACCCGGCCTCAACTGTATATCGGGTTCGGTCTGTCAGGCCTTGCTCACGAGCCAGGCAACGAAACTCATCCAGCGTCTCCTCGACCAGTAACGGTTCAGGTCCATAAATCAGGTACATTCCGAAAAACCCTTTTTCGAGGTGCGATTTCAAGTCATCATGCTTAATTCGCATGTTCAGCACTCACCCGTCATAACCAGCGAAATTGTCGAATGATGCGTCCTGCAATCTCATGCGCCATTTGCTGTTTGAGAAAATTCTCTTCATGCTCAAGTTCAAGCTCGCTGCCGACCTCATAACGAAGACTGCCTGATTGTCTGATTACCTCAGACGGCACCCTGATCGTTCCAGTCCTGTCAACAATCCTGTATTCGACCGAATATCGATAGGCATAACCAGTAGCTACGCCCAGGTCATTAAACGTCTCAACCGATTTTTGAAAGTGACTTTGCACAATTCCGATTTCAGCCGCTGAATCATTCTTGGTCACAACGACCTCATTTTGCTTGAGAATCTCGCTCAAGGCACCAATCATGCTTTGATCGTCACCACTTAGCCTCAAGTTCGAAAACTCTTCTGGAATATCAGCCTGACCCTTTAACTGAAACCCGCAACCAGTAAACACAAGCGCAAACAGCACCAGCAACACCACTGATGCAGATTTTGGGTGCTTGCTGAAGAAGCCTTTATTGATGACCATGTACCGAACCATACAGGATTTCACATGTCTGTTTGTCCATTATCCCACCACAATATTGACCAACCGCCCGGGCACCAGAATAATTTTCTTGACGTTCTTGCCTTCAATAAACTTGCGGGTTTTGCTGTCGTTGAGCGCAGTCTGTTCGATTTCATCCTGGGAGCCGTTCGTGGGAACCCGGATTTGACTCCGTAATTTGCCATTTACCTGAACCACCAACTCAATATGTGCTGATTTCAGGGCTTCGTTGTCCACGCTCGGCCAGCTTGCATCAAGCAAGGATTCCGATTCACCCAGCTTGTCCCAGAGCACATATGCAATATGCGGCACAATCGGTGCAAGCACCTTGTTCAGGATTACCAGACTCTCTCTCAGCGTCTTGGCTCTATCAGGCTGACCGGATACTTCAAAACGCTCAAGCGCATTCAGGATTTCCATGCTCCCAGCCACCACCGTGTTGTAATGGATTTTTTCATAATCGCGAACAATTTTCTCCAGAATCTGGTGGACTAGCCTTCTCAGGCCAACCGCCTCTTCATCACTGACTTGTGCGCTCCAATTCGGGTCCTTGAGAGCTTCTCTAACTGGATTGGTATCATTGAGCGTCCCATGCACCAGATTCCACCACCTTTTCAGAAAACGATGTGCACCAGCCAGAGCTTGATCATTCCATTCCAGTGTTTGCTCCGGTGGCGATGCAAACAGGATAAACAGCCGCACTGTATCCGCTCCATACTGATCAATCATCGATTGTGGATCAACAGTATTTCCGAGCGATTTCGACATTTTCTTGCCGTCCTTGAGCACCATTCCCTGACACAATAGATGCGTAAATGGTTCATCGGAAGCAACTAGTCCAAGATCCCTCATCAATTTGTGGAACAACCTTGCATAAAGCAGGTGCAGCACCGCATGCTCAATGCCTCCCACGTACTGATCCACTGGCAACCAGTAATTTGCCCGTTCATCCAGCATGTTGGCATTGGCATTCGGACAACAGTATCTAGCATAATACCAGGACGATTCCACAAACGTATCAAAGGTATCGGTTTCCCGTTGTCCCGGCTGATTTGTTCCCGGTACGAATGTCTTGTAGAAAGCCGGATCATTCTTGATCGGGGACTGGACCCCTGAAAACTCGACATCCTCGGGCAATACTACAGGAAGATCTTCGTCCGGCACGGTAATCGGTTCGTCTGCGTCACCGTAGATAACCGGAATCGGACAACCCCAGTAACGCTGTCTTGAAACTCCCCAGTCCCGAATCCTGTATTTAACGGTCTTTTTGCCGATGTTGCGTGAAGAAACAAACTCGGCCACTGCATCAAAGGCCTGGCGGTAATCCAGCCCATCAAATTCGCCTGAGTTAAACACTTCGATGCCCTGCTTCTCGATCATCGCAGACTGGCCATAATCATGTGGGGTATCATCGGAATACCGGATCACGGGGCGGATTTCAAGCTTATGGTCT
>VXPI01000138.1 GCA_009839585.1 Gammaproteobacteria bacterium | reverse complement strand
ATGTCCTTGGGCGGGGTGCGCGATGAAGCAGAAATCCGCGGTCATCGCAGAACCTATGTTGGCTCGATGCCGGGCAAAATCATTCAAAACCTGTCAAAGGCCAAGTCCAAAAATCCGCTATTCATGCTGGATGAAGTGGACAAGATGTCAATGGATTTTCGGGGTGATCCGTCATCAGCGCTGCTTGAAGTGCTGGATCCGGAACAAAATCACCGCTTTGGCGATCATTACATGGAAGTGTCCTTTGACCTGTCAGAAGTGATGTTCATCGCGACCGCCAATACCCTCAATATTCCTCCCCCCCTTCTGGATAGAATGGAAGTAATCCGGATTTCCGGATACACCGAGGAAGAGAAGCTGGAAATCGCCAACCGATACCTAATTCCCAAACAGAAAAAATACAATGGTTTGAAACCGGGCGAGGCACACATGACCGCCCGGGTGATCAAGGACATCATCACCTTTTATACGCGTGAGGCGGGGGTTCGGAATCTTGAGCGAGAAATATCCAAGATCTATCGAAAAGTGGTCAAGGATCTGGTGCTCAGCAAATCCACCGAGAAGAACCGTATCACGGTACGGAATCTGGAGAAATATCTGGGCGTTAAGCAATTCCGACGAAATGAAGTCCATCAAGAGAGCAAGATCGGACAGGTTCAGGGACTGGCGTGGACGTCGTTTGGCGGGGAGTTATTGAGCATTGAGGCGGTAGTCATGCCGGGAAAAGGGCAACATGCTTCTACCGGTAAGCTCGGTGATGTGATGAAAGAGTCGATCTCGGCTGCGATCAGCGTGGTCAGAAGCAGAAGTCGCAATTGGGGGATAAAGGCTGATTTTCATCAACAGCAGGATATCCATGTGCATGTCCCGGAGGGGGCAACGCCCAAGGATGGACCGAGTGCTGGTATTGGCATGTGTGTTGCAATTGTTTCCGCGTTGACCGGGATTGCAGCACGCTCGGACGTTGCGATGACCGGTGAGATTACCTTACGTGGCGAAGTGTTGCCGGTTGGCGGACTCAAGGAAAAACTACTGGCTGCGCATCGTGCCGGCATCAATCTGGTAATCATTCCGCAGGAGAATGAAAAGGATTTACAGGATGTTTCGGAGAAAGTCCGCAAGGAAATCGAGATTCATCCGGTCAAGTGGATTGATCAGGTGGTAGACTATGCGTTAGAGAGGATGCCGGTGCCACTTTCGGATGATCAGAGCGCCGAGGGTGAATTGACGGAACAGGAGGGGGACCGGATGGGTCATTCAGTCACGGCACATTAGTTGCTGAAATTGATATTTATCAACTGACAACAAGTGTCAAAATAGTTATAATTTTCCTACCTGAACTGCCTGAAAAGGCAGTTTATGACCGGTTTATTGGAATTTCCCATCGGAAAATCCTAACATGAATTACATCAATTTATCTCAATTGTAGCCGGTGCGATTGAGGTGCTTTTACTAATAATCAATAGAGGAAACAGATGAATAAAGCAGAACTTATCGACCATGTCGCCAGCAACGCAAACATATCTAAAGCAGATGCCTCCAAGGCGCTGGATGCAGTTGTTGATGCTATTGGCTCGGCTTTGTCACAGGGTGACAGTGTCAGTCTGGTTGGTTTTGGAACCTTTTCGGTCTCCGAACGAGCTGCTCGGTCTGGCCGTAATCCACGTACCGGGGACACGATCCATATTGCCGCTTCAAAGCAAGCCCGTTTCAAGGCTGGAAAAGGATTGAAGGATAAGATAAATTAATCCGATTGGGCGCTTAGCTCAGCTGGGAGAGCATCGCCCTTACAAGGCGAGGGTCGCAGGTTCGATCCCTGCAGCGCCCACCACTAGAGTCGGAGCGGTAGTTCAGTTGGTTAGAATACCGGCCTGTCACGCCGGGGGTCGCGGGTTCGAGTCCCGTCCGCTCCGCCAATGTAGTTTTTTAGAGCGTTTTTGGATCAGCGCTATGCGCCCTTAGGGCATCTCCATAGCTGGTTTTCCTGATTGGTGCTCCGAAAACGCTTTTTGTTATTGAATTCGGCCAGACCAGCCAATGTTAACTGCGATCAAGCAACGTGCTACCGGTTGGGTAGCCTGGGCGATTGTCATCCTAATCACCATTCCATTTGCCTTATGGGGAATTAACTCCTATTTTGAGGGAGGGAGCGAGATCTCGGTTGCCTCGGTCAATGGTGAGCGCCTGCCACTTTACACTTATCAGGACAGTCTGCAAAATCGTGCTCAGGTTTTGCGGCAGCAACTGGGTGATTCCTTTGATCCCGAGATGCTTGAATCGTTGCAGGTCAGAAGAAGTGTTCTCGATTCCATAATTGATCAGGCGATCATGGATCAATATATTGCTGAACAGAAATTCCGGATCTCCGATGAGCAACTGAATCGAACCATTCACAATGCAGAGATCTTTCAAACAGATGGGCAGTTCGACCCTATGCAGTATCAATCTGTTCTGGCGGCAAATCGCTATACACCGCAACTGTATGAGGACGCAGAGCGCCTCAATCAGGCGGCCAATCAGGTGCGCCTGGGGATTGTCAATTCCGCTTTTGCCCTGGATACGGAGGTAGATCGACTACTTGCAATTCAACAACAGCAACGGGATATCCAGTATGCCTTGCTGGATGCCCAGAAGTTTGCAGGGGACATTGAAATCAGTGAGGATGAGGTCCAGGATTATTATGACAACAACGCTGAGGATTTTGTCAGTCCGGCACGAATGAAAATCACCTTTGTAGAACTGGATGTTGGGTCCCTGTCCAGTGTGATAGAGCCTGATGACCAGCAGATTGCGGGATTTTACGAGGAGAATAAAGGCCGATACCAGACCGCAGAGAGTCGCAGGGCGCGGCATATTCTGGTGGCTTTGAATGAGTCAGCAACGGATGAAGAGCGCGAAGAGAAACTGAGTCTGGCTAGAGAGTTGCTCGAGCGTCTGGAAAGTGGTGAAGATTTTGCTGAGTTGGCCGAACAATATTCCGATGATCCCGGTTCAAGGGTCAATGGCGGTGACCTCGGCGTTATTGCGCGAGGGCAAATGGTCGCGCCGTTTGAGGATGCCGTTTACAGAATGGGTGAGGGTGATATTGAGGGACCTGTTGAAACACAATATGGA
>VXPI01000074.1:1390-3120 GCA_009839585.1 Gammaproteobacteria bacterium | reverse complement strand
GTGACGTCTCAAGTGATGATGATATAGACAATTTATTCATCGAGCTTGGAAAACACTGGGACGGCCTGGATGCACTTGTCCACTGCATTGCATTTGCCAATCGAGAGGAACTCGATGGAACCTACCTCGACTCGGTCACCCGAGAAGGGTTTGCGCTGGCTCATGATATCAGCTCGTATAGCTTCTCTGCCATGGGCAGAGCCGCATTGCCGCTGATGCAGGGACGAAATGCCAGCATGCTGACCTTGAGCTACCTTGGTGCTGTCCGCTCCATGCCAAATTACAATGTTATGGGGCTGGCCAAGGCAAGTCTAGAAGCAAATGTGCGTTATATGGCTCAATCCGTTGGAAGTCATAATATCCGGGTAAATGCCATATCAGCAGGCCCAATACGAACACTGGCAGCCTCTGGCATCAAGAATTTCAGATCGATGCTTGGTCACTTCGAAAAAGTTGCGCCACTAGGCCGGGCAGTCACCATTGATGAAGTTGGCAATACCGCTGCATTTTTATGCTCGGACCTGGCATCAGGCATCACTGGCGAAATTACCTATGTGGATGCCGGATTCAGTACCGTCAGTTTGAGTGATCGTCTACTTCAGGAACAGACCCAGTAATGCTTCAAGCCTGTATGGCTAAATCGCCCAATTTATCGGCACCCGGAATCCCCTCCTCTGACCATCCCCTGACTCTGTAATATTCAGGGAGCATTACGTCCAGTTCGCAGACACCACCCTTGTTAAATCCTGCGGGAACCGGTTCCTTGAGAATGCGTGGAGGTAATGTGTCGTCAGCCTTGGTTAAACCTGCCTTCAAGTTAAACAGCTTCTCAAGGTTCCAGATTCTCTCGCCGGTCTGACGAAGACGCTCAACAGTCCATTCGCCGGGCAGATCGGTATCGACCATAGCCGCGAAATCCTCATACCCCCAGATGCCTGTGGTAAACAGGCACAAGCCGGTTGAGTCGACCATCGCGATAAAGTCCTGGGTTCGAGCACATGCTCCAGCTTTGCCTGCCGGGCCGGGGGTTTGATAATCCTCCTCAAATGTATCGTGCTTCAAATGACATGCCCCACGGTTGCTGGTTGCATAACCAAGCCCCATTCCCTGCATGGAACGGCCATCGTAACCGGCAAACTCCTGCCCCTTGGAAACCATTGCTAATTCGGGCCGGCCGTATTTTTCACACAATAGTTTTGAGCCCAGGCCAAGATCCTTGCCAAAACCTTCATACTTTCCGGCCTTCTCCGACATGATAACCAATGCTTCTGCGCTGCCAAAACGAAGATCAACCCCGTCTGTCTGCTCTTGGGTAATCACTCCCAGTTCATACAACTCCATTGCAGCTGCTAGAGTAACCCCAAAAGAGATCGGGTCCATGCCATGTTCATTCATCATGAATCCGGCAAAGGTCAGTGCATCAAGATCATCAACACCAACAACCGGGCCAAATGCGAACGCGGTTTCATATTCCAGCCCTCCCGAAGCAGTGTGGTATTCGGGGCGGTCCTTGACACTGAAATGCGTTGGGTCTATATGTGCGATACGCCCACATCCGATTGTGCACCCAAAACAAGCCGCATTTCGAATCAGATTGGTGTGCCCATTACGGTTTTTCCTGGTGACAGAATCGTGATTGATGTTGCCAGCACCTTCGAAAGTAACATCCTGGAAATTTCGGGTTGGAAGCCCACCGAATTCCTGCATGCTATCCAGCATAGCGAGCGTAC
>VXPI01000074.1:0-1380 GCA_009839585.1 Gammaproteobacteria bacterium | reverse complement strand
CGTCAGATGTTTATAATACACATACCATAACGCGACAAACCCCGCCGACTACCGCTTCCATGCAAAACGCCATTGGCCTTCTGGATGGCAGACATGAATTGTTTTGGATTTTCGCTATTCACTCCAAGCGACCCATGAGCCGCAATTGCCTTTAAATTCTTGCTTCCCATTACCGCCCCGACCCCTGATCGTCCAGCAGCACGGTGCAGATCATTGACCACGCAGGCATAACGAACACCCTGTTCACCAGAGACGCCGATTGCTGCAATCCTCATCTGGGGTTCCTGGTGTTGCCTGTGAATCCATTCATCGGTGTACCAGACAGTTTGCCCCCAGATTTCATCGGCTGGCAACAGCTCTGCATGATTGTTTGAGATTTTGAGATAGACCGGATGATCTGATTTTCCGGTAATGACCACGAGATCAAATCCAGCATATTTCATCTCGGCGCCAAACTTCCCCCCCGAGTTTGAACAAGCGATGGCACCGGTTAGCGGTCCCTTGGTAACCACGACATAACGACCACTGGTTGATGCCATAGTCCCGCCCAATGGCCCGTTTGCGAAAATCAGCACATTCTCAGGGCTGAGAGGATCTGCTGCTGGATCCATTTCCTCGTAAAGGTATCGAGTGGCTAGTCCGCGGGCTCCCAGATAATCGTTAGCCCATTCCATATTCAGGGGTTCCGTAGATGTAGCACCCTCAGTTAAATTTACTCGTAAAATGTTTCTCTGCCAGCTCATAGCTATAGTTTCTGAAATTGTAATATGATAAGAATTCAAAGAGAATCAAATGACTCAAGCCTTTTGGTTATTACCTTGGCAAAACAATTACGTACCAAAACTGGTTTTCAGTGCTTGGTTACTGGTGTTGACTTATGGAAAACCGAGTGCCTCGATCCATTCCAGTCATAACTGCCGCTATAGGTAGTAATATGTATTTTACATGGTTCCACTACCATGATTTTCTCAGAATAGCCGCATTTCTGATTTTGGTAGATTTCGCTTCAGAATGATTTCGACTACGATCTGGCTGTAATCATGCTTGGATGAGTGCTATAAGAAATCAGAGATAGTTTCTCAATCCCACTACTACTACATTCTGATACAGCCTTACTCACTATGATCTGGAAGGGAGTATTCCTTTTCGTCCTTAAACTGATGCTGGTAAAAAAGATGTAATCTGGCTGATGCATAATGAAAGAATAATCCCTTGTTTGGAAAATCTGTTGTCGCCTTGTGATTTTCGGGCCGATGTAAACAATGCAGACCGGTTCTCATGACAGAGTCCGGCAACAGATATCAAAGCGTATCTGGGTTTTCCTCAGAGTTATGGCTGAAAGTAGTGCGTGAGGGTTTGGGGGGAGATTCATTTCGCGGC
>VXPI01000052.1 GCA_009839585.1 Gammaproteobacteria bacterium | reverse complement strand
ATGCATAGGTAGTGCCATTCTGTGTGATATATTCAGATTGAGTCACCAAACAGTGCCGAACAAGTAGATCTGACGGATACCGGTGTTTGAAGAGATTCGGATTTTCATGGAGATAATCAGCAATACACTTACCAGCCAACCCTGCAAATCATCGCTTCAGTATCAAATACATGCCCAATCGTCTCAAGAATTCAACCAGCCCATACCTGCTACAGCATGCGGGAAATCCGGTAGACTGGCATCCATGGGACAAGCAATCGCTTGCCTTGGCTGTGCATTCAGACAAGCCAATCCTCCTGTCTATCGGATATTCTGCCTGCCACTGGTGCCATGTCATGGAACGCGAATGCTTTCAGGACCAGGAGATCGCCGAAATCATGAACGATCATTTCGTCTGTATCAAGGTAGACCGTGAGGAACGACCCGATCTGGATCGAATTTACCAAATTGCCTACCAGATTCTGAACCACAAGCCAGGAGGATGGCCACTCAACTTGTGCCTGACTCCCCGGGGATATGCTCCTTTTTTTGCCGGCACATACTTCCCGCCCGAACCCCGGTTTCATCTGCCATCTTTCAGAACTGTCCTTGAGCAGGCAGCAAAGCACTACAGATTGAATCGGGAAAAACTCGCCGGACATCATGTCTCCTTTGCCGCTGCCATAGAGCAAATGAATCCTAGACAACCAACCGGAGATTTTCCAGATGCCGATAAACTGCTACTCTCGGCGATCAATACCCTTCAGGGAGAATTCGATGCAGTCCATGGGGGATTCGGGCGCCCGCCAAAATTTCCACATCCCACTCAACTTGACCTGTTGATGATCGGGACTCAGAGTCCGCAAACTTCCATTTCCAGGCGTTGCTCCCAAATGGTGGTTTTCACGCTATTACGCATGGCCGGTAGTGGACTGTTCGATCAACTGGGCGGGGGGTTTTTTCGTTATTCAGTCGATCGGGAATGGGCGATCCCCCACTTCGAGAAAATGCTGTATGACAATTCCCAGCTGCTTTTCACCTACTCCATCGCATTCATGCATTTCAAAACCCCCATTTATGAACGCATCATCAAGGAAACGGCCAACTGGGTTATCTCCGAGATGCAGGGGGAAGCCGGTGGCTACTACTCGACACTGGATGCCGATTCTGAAGATCAGGAAGGCAAGTACTATGTCTGGAGTGAAACCGATTTACGGGCTGTTCTGCCCGATCCGCTTTACCGCAGGCTGGAACAGCAATACGGACTGTTTGGTGAACCCAATTTTGAAGGATGCTGGCACTTCAACCTCAATCGTGAAACGGATCTTGAGACCCTGAATGAACACCCCGATGTCATGCCAGAATTCTATCAGGCCAGGCAAAAGCTCATGGAAATCCGGAATACCCGTCAGCGACCGGCTATGGACAACAAGATCCTGACTGCCTGGAACGGATTGATGATCAAGGGTATGGCGAAAGCAGCCCGCATCCTCAATCAACCTGCATACCTCGGCTCGGCACAGCAGGCAATTCAATTCGTCCGTAGCAATCTATGGAGAGGCGATCGCCTAATGGCCTGTTGCACAGAAGGCAAAACAACCCTGAATGGCTACCTCGATGACTACGCTTTCATGCTCGAAGGAGTGCTCGAAATGCTGGCCACAAGGTGGAACAGTGCTGATCTCCATTTTGCGATTCGTGTTTCGGAAGTGATGCTGGAACGCTTTGAGGATACCGAAGAGGGCGGGTTTTATTTTTCATCTCACGACCATGAACAACTGCTGTGCCGTCTGAAACCGGGTGCCGACGATGCCATTCCTTCTGGTAATGCCTCTGCCATCCGGGGGCTATATAATCTAGGCACCTTGACTGGAAACCCGCAATATCTTGAAAGTGCCAATCGGGCCATTCAACTGTTTGCAGACGAACTCAAAAGACAGCCTTCCGTCAATGCATCCATGGTTATTGCGCTACAACAGATCAAGCATGGTGCAACCGTGATTCTACGGGCAAATTCAACCGAGCAACAAGCCTGGCAAGAAGCCCTTTCTGAAACGATTCATCCCCTGATCAATGTCTACCATATCAACAGTGATGAGAGCGGATTACCTGACTCCCTTGCAGGCAAGCAACCCGAAGTTGGTGGTACAGCATATATCTGTAGGGGCACGTCATGCGGAGAACCGGTCACTTCACCAGAGACCCTGCTTGAGGCTCTTTCAGAATTTACCCGATAACACTTTCTGATCTTCCCGGTTAGCGCTTGTGCATGATGATATCCCAAACACCGTGACCGAGTTTCCTGCCTCGCTGTTCGAATTTGGTCATCGGGCGCCCTGCCCTGTTTTTGCTGAACCCCGACTCTGTGGTATTTTCAAGCGCCGGTTCACGCTCCAGCAATGCAAGCACTTGCTCGGCATAATCCTGCCAGTCGGTAGCAAAATGAAGCACGCCACCGATTTTTAGTTTGCTGGTTACAAGACTGATAAAATACGGCCTGAAAATACGCCTCTTGTGGTGCCGTTTCTTGGGCCAGGGATCCGGAAAAAACAGGCAAACCCGATCAAACTGCTGATCCTGGAACAAGTTCGACAGGGTTTGCACTGCATCACCGTGAATAACACGAATATTTCCCAACCCCTCATCGCGAATCCGTAACAGCAGATGCCCTATTCCAGGCTCATGAACTTCTATGCCGATGAAATCATGCTCCGGATTCGCCCTAGCCATTTCGATCAGGGCTTCACCATTGCCGAAACCGATCTCAAGCACCAGCGGAGCCTTGCGCCCAAATACCTGAAACACATCAACCTGCTCGCCAGGGTCAGTTGAAGCGAAAATCCCATAACGAGGGAGCAATGTACGCACGGCCTTTCGCTGGGCATCGGTCATGCGACCGGCACGAGTCACATAACTTCTGACAGAATCACGGTATCTGGAATTATTTCCGACTCGCCTATTTCCCATCTTGATCGATAATGTCTACCTAGAACATCAGGTTCACACGGGCCAAAAAAAGAAGAACCCTCGTTGCAAAAACCTATATCTTTTGAATCATAAAATTGAAAATATCGATGTCGTATCGCCCAACCAAATTTTTCTTTTTCTTCGAAGTGCTATATGACACCACTTGTGTTGTGCTCAACATAAGTGGCAGGAAGAGATCACACCATGGTGCTATGTAGGTT
>VXPI01000104.1 GCA_009839585.1 Gammaproteobacteria bacterium | reverse complement strand
CACCACAACACTGGCATCGTTGATGGGAACTGACTGGATATCATCGTCAATCAGGGTATAAGCGTTTTGGGAGATATGGCTATCGAGATTCTCTTGACAACCCTTAAGCATATCCTGCGAGTTATCGACACAAACATAATGTACTCCCGGACAATCAATCCGGGAATGCATCATGAGTGTTGACTGTCCGAGTGAACAACCAAGATCATAAACATTGCTGTTTGGCTTTGCTCTCATTCCCGCGATGCAGCCAATCATGAATACCAGGGTCTCATAACCGGGAACTGAGCGCCGGACCATATCCGGAAACACCCGTACGACCTCAGGGCCGAATGCAAAATCCTTTAATGAGGCACGCTTCGATGCATAAATCTCATCCGATTTATTCATGTTGCAGGAGTTTGCCTTGGGAGCCAGAAAATACCGGGGCTGAAACTGGAGCGGGCCTCATTCAAACCTGCTCAAGCTCGATTAATGTTCCGATACCATCCTTCGGATGCAGAAAAACAACCGGCTTGCCATGCGCACCAATTCTTGGCTTTCCTTCTCCGAGCACCCTGAGACCCTGTCCGGCCAGATGCTGTATGGCGTTCTCTATATCTGTCACTTCATAGCAGACATGATGCATTCCCCCATCAGGATTGTTTTCCAGAAAACGTCGGATCGGAGAATTTTCACCAAGAGGATGAAGCAGCTCGATCCTGGTATTGGGCAGGTTGACAAAAACCGTAGTCACCCCATGTTCTTCAAGATCAACAGGGGCTGATACATCGGCACCAAAAGCCTCTCGATACAAGCGGCTGGCCGAGTTGAGATCAGGGACAACGATCGCTACATGATTAAGATTTCCGATCATGGGATTCAATTTCACAAATTTATGATGATAACTCGAAAAAACGATTGACCAACTTCCGTGCTGCCGTGATGTGATTGTTCGAAGATTCAGTATCCTTGCCGACCAAATCCGCATGCAGTGTACATAAGCGCTGATCCTTGTCGAATTGATCCAAGATCATCTCGCGAGCCTCCATACGAATCCAGTCATGCAACTGCCTCTCCCGATTTTCCCCAAACGCACCAGTTTGCTCAGTCTGCTTACGAAACTCAAGGATTACTTTCCATAACTCGCTAATGCCCTCACCTTGAAGGGCAGATGTCTTCAGGACACAAGGCTTCCATCCCCGGTGCCGGGGTTGCAGAAACTCAAGCGCATGGCGAACATCGGTCTCCGATAAGGCTGCCCGTTTCTGCAAGTCACCATCGGCCTTGTTGATGACGACAATATCAGCAAGCTCCATCACACCCCGCTTGATTCCCTGTAGATCATCTCCTCCTCCCGGTAGCAACATCAAAATCGAAAGATCAGTCATTTGGCTGACCATGGCCTCAGCCTGGCCAACTCCAACAGTCTCTACAAGAATCACGTCATATCCCGCTGCCTCAAGCACCAGAATAGATTCCCGGGTACGCCTCGAAACACCCCCCAGAGACTTCCCAGCAGGGCTAGGCCGAATATAAACGGATGGGTCCGATGACAGGGTCTGCATTCTGGTCTTGTCCCCCAAAATCGCCCCACCCGATATCATGGAACTTGGATCAACTGCCAATACTGCCAGCTTACTGCCCGTTCCAGTAACCTGATGTCCAAGAGCCTCAATCATGGTTGATTTGCCAGCCCCGGGAACCCCGGTAATCCCGATTCGCAGAGAGCCACCCGCTTGATCGGTCAGGTTTTCGAGTATCTGTTCGGTTTCCTGCCGATCTTCGGGGCGAGTCGACTCGACAAGCGTAAGCAGTTTGGCAAGTACCTTGCGATCCCCGGAGCGTAATGCGTCGATATTCACCATATGGGGTATCAGTGCGGGTTTCGCCAACACCCTATTCAAATTCAAGAATCGGTTGATCTACCTCGAGCTTATCACCCGGCTCCACGAGGATTTTTGCAACAACACAGGATTGCTCTGCCTGTAGCGAGTTCTCCATTTTCATAGCCTCAATCACCGCAAGTTCTTCACCGGCTTTGACCTTTTGCCCGACTTCAACCAACAGTGAAACGAGAAGTCCAGGCATCGGTGAGAGCAGATGACGCGAATGATCGGGAGGCATCTTGACTGGCATCAACCGATTAAGCCGGGCAGTTTCCGGGCGGCAGACCATTGCTTTCCCGATGTAGGAATCACAGATAATATCATACCGGAAGTCTGATTTTTCGATCTGGAAGTTGATGTCTTTATCACCCACCCTGCCTACGTAAACGGGATCTGAAATTCTCCAGTTGTCGACCACTTTGTAGCTACTCCCTTCAAACACGACGATCATCTCGTTATCGTCTTCAGCTTGCTGGATCTGGGTCAGGTACTCCACATCTTCCATAATTACAACCCAGTTCAAATTGACATGTCGGCCATATCCCTTGATTTGCCCGGATATGGTGCCGGCCCGAATGTGATGTCGATGATGAATTGCTGAAATTGCGCTTATGACATAAGGATGCAGGCTCGCGTCAATCGGTTCCGTGCTGAAGTTGTTTTGATACTCTTTCTCAATAAAAGAAGTGTTAAATTCCCCTGATCGGAAGTTCGGCTTGTTTATGATTGAGGATAGAAATGCGATATTGGTATCAACACCGCGAATGTAATATCGATTAAGCGAATCACCCATGGTTTCCATCGCCTGTTCCCGGGTTTCGCCCCACGTAACCAGCTTGGCGATCATCGGGTCATAGAACATGGAAATCTCTGAACCTTCTTCAATGCCGGTATCCAGCCTTACGTGTTGCGAGATCGGGGGTGTCTGATATTTTCGGACGCGGCCCGTCGAGGGCAAAAATCCCCGACTCGGATTCTCGGCATATATCCTGGCTTCCATTGACCATCCATTGATTCCCACAGATTCCTGCTTGATAGTGAGGTGTTCGCCATCTGCAATTCGAATCATCCACTCTACCAGATCAACACCGGTGATCATTTCCGTGATTGGGTGCTCAACCTGAAGGCGTGTATTCATTTCAAGAAAATAGAAGTTTCGCTTCTCGTCAACCACCATCTCAACCGTTCCTGCCGATTGATAATTGACAGCTTTGGCAAGAGCAACAGCCTGCGCCATCATTTTGCTTCGGGTTTCATCATTCAAAAATACGGATGGCGCTTCCTCCACGACTTTCTGATAGCGGCGCTGAATGGAACAT
>VXPI01000379.1 GCA_009839585.1 Gammaproteobacteria bacterium | reverse complement strand
ATAGTAAAGTCTGGGGAACCGAAATACAAAACAATGATGGAAAGATGCGATCAGAGTGTACGAAATTCAAAAAAGAAATTTGGGTACTTCTGACTCGCTTAAGGTGCTTGTAGCCTGATAATTTTTTCCGATGGAACTGCGTTTTTTCGAAAGATATCACGAGAAGGTAGCATATCCATTGATAATGTCTCTACTATTTTGAAACCAAGTCTTCCTGCAATTGCGGCAAGGTGGTCAGATGTACGAATATGTATGAGTTCTCCACCAGCAGTTGTTCGATTGTTTCCGACAACTAGAAACGCATCGCCGCCCGGTCGCAAAAGCCCCTGGATGCTGACAAGCACTTCACGCATATCGAAGAAGTACTTGGAAAGTAATGCTGCCAAGTTCTTTCTTCTAAATCCCGCCGGGACCTGATTGTTCAGATAATCAATTCGGTCAATTACCTCACACGTCTCTTCTGGGAGCCAGTTTCTTCTCTCCATATAGTTTGACCAATATTTCTCACGAATACCATTTGAAACTTCCCGGTTTCCAATCATAAGGCGGTCTCGTGAAGCATGCTTGGTCTTTGATAAAAGACCAAGATAGATCAGGCTGAGTCTGTCAGTATCTATGTAGGGAAGAGCTGTGGCGTAAGGTGGCGAAGTAATAACTGCGTCAACCTTGCCAGAGATCGGCTTTAGTACATTCAGGGACTCACGGGCATCGGCCTCAATAACCTCGAACCCTCCGGGTTTGAGTTGTCCACATTCGGAGATAAAAGCTGCGACAGTTGCAGCAGAACGGCGTGCCTGTATAAGAAATCGATTTGCAACTTCACCTTCTTCTAGAGTAACTACTTCCTTGCGTATACGAAGGTCATCGTTTTTCTGCCATGAAACAGACCGCAATACATTGCTTAGGCAAATAGTATAAAAATTTCTCAGCGAAGCTGTACGAAGACGTTGAATCGCGGCATGTATTTCATCTAATTCGCGCAATGTAGATTTTGCAAACCAGCGTTTGAGATATTCTTGGTCTGTCAACGATAAAGTCTTGTGGTGATTCATATTCAGTCGGGGGCCGTCCAGCATCGCCTGAAGTTGCGCGTAGGTCTTCGGCAGTGAGGGCGCAGGTAATGATAGAGCCTCACACTTGATCCGAGCTACAAAGGCCGATAGGGGATTCATGTCAAGGCCATATGTAGTCCTTCCGGTAAGTCTGGACTCTACTAAAGTGGTACCACTACCACACATCGGGTCAACAACGATTCCGTTAGATGGAACGGAAGCAATATTGATTAAGGCACGAACAAGTTGTGGAAAAAATTTCCCTCGATATTCATGAATTCCGTGCGTAGCATAGCGCAGGCAGCGTCTGCGCGGGGGGTTTGAATGTAAGTCAGCACATTTCGCGAAAAATTGCGGGCAGAAACTGTTCAGCGTGGAAATCTTGGAAGTCGCTTCGCTAAGAACTTGCTGGGTCAACCCCTCATCTGCCAATCCAACGGACCACCAATAAGCTAATCCGTCACGAAGTAGATCAGTAGAATTATTTGCCTGAATGGAAAATACAGAAGCCGTATCCATGGGACCATCTAACGGGAGCAAAGGACCACGACAAAGAGCACGTAGTTCCCGAATTGCGAGATCTCGTTCAAACGGCTTTATGAAATCCTTCATTCGACATTTAACTATGGACACGGTTATTAGCCCTTTTGGAGTATCACAATTCGTTCATCTTTGATGCCACCGATTTTCGGATTGAGCGACTTGCGAGTTTTGGCAATCAAGCGGTTGAAACTGGCAAGTTCAACAAACCCATGATCAGTACTAGCTTTGATTACCAAGGCTGCATTGTCGACCCGCTCTCCGGCTAACATGGAATTTCCTATAACAAAGCAAACATGACCATGATCGGTCACTTGCTTTTGTAACCAATGAAAAATCAATCCAAGTTCATCGGAAAATGTGGCAACAGTAGCTCGTCTCGGTCCCTTTGCGCTATACTTTCGATGGCTCCCTATTTCAATGTCCTTAAATGGTTTAGGATTCAGACCAAGCCAAAGCAGTCTTGTACGGTGATAAAGATGATAACTGAACGCATTTGGATATGGCGGTGATGTAACGACAAGATCAAATTTTGAAAGTTCTGGCGAATCAAGTACATTAGCCGTAACCACATTACAAGAAAATCGTGGTTCGATAACATCACTTAACTTCTCGACAGCAGATACAACGCTGTCGAATTGCCTGATGTATTTCAATGTTGTGTCGCCTGGCTGTATATGTTTTTTGCGGCGGACATATCGAGTATCTGAATCTTGCAAAGATACCGATACTATAATGGAAGAAAAGATGACAGAGCATAAATTCCGCACATATTTATTATGAATGCCGGAAAATAAGGTTCGAAGTTCTGCAAGTTCCTCCACTACGAAAGGTTCAAACCAAGTTTCACATACCTTGGAATCTGGACGCCAACCTTCAGATTTAAAAGGAAGATCATGGTGGGACAGGCTAGTGTTGCTCGGCTCAATAGATGCAATAAGGCATTCACAGTCATACCGATGTTGGGCGAGAATTTCGATTGCTGACGCATCTAAAGGAGTAGTTTTTGCTTGAGTGATTAGAGTGGCGAGCGGGTTGGCATCAAGCCCTATCGCATGACGCTTGAGTTGCAGTGCCTCAAGTAATGTCGTGCCACTTCCACAGAATATGTCAGCAACCGTATCCCCTACTGATGAGAGTTCCTGGATAAGCATGTTGGGAATTTGGGGGATAAATTTTGCCGGATAAGGATGTATGCTGTGAGTGAGGTATGAGGTTTTGGCTTTTGTAAAATTCCAATCGGTTGCCGTAAGGCGAGAGATCGATTTGGGTTTGATATCCAAAGCGTTGGCCTGGTTAGCATGTGCAATGATGGCATCGGCCTCGCTCTGCGTAAACACACGCCAGCCGCGTCCATCTCGGTTGGGCTCCGGTATACTGCCCTTACGCAACCAGCGTAATAGAGTATCGCGGTGAACCCCCGCTTTAATCGCGACTTCAGCTGTAGATAGGTAGTTCATGCCTATAGGTGCATATAGATGGGATTATTCTATGCTCGTAAGGGCATTTATGTCAACATATCAGCATACCCTAACCTAAGTTTAAACTGAAGTTCTGGGCGTCTTTTTAATTGTTTTTCCTTCACAATCATGCACATGCCG
>VXPI01000070.1 GCA_009839585.1 Gammaproteobacteria bacterium | reverse complement strand
GCGGCACCGGTGCCCTTCCGCTGGAAGAGCTTCGACCGGCTGATGTCGGAAGATACGGAAATGAATCAATGATACGTTGTAGTAGTTACTATAAAACTATAATATACTGGATTGACAGGGAATTCGTAATCCAGTCACAGTGGATTCGTATCCGGTGAACCGGCCTCTAGTGCAGGATGTAACAGCATGCGACATGCGAAGTCAACATAACGTATAACGGCAATCTTGAGCCTCTTATCGGGCGAATTGGAAAAATGGTTTGCCAGAAAGCACCACCCGAAATAATCATACAGTCCGAATCAGCAGTGGAAAATACCAACATCAATGAAATCGGGGCCACGGCATTCATCATCGCCGGAATCAGGGCCCTTGAAGAAACCCGCGAGAACCCGATGTTTTCGGATCCCTATGCGAAACTGTTTCTGAACCCGGAATTGCGGGAAACCGCAAGGCAGCTCACGCAAGTACACTTCGCGGTCGGGGATGCGATCCGCTTAAGAACGCTGGCCTTCAACGTCATCGTGGAAAGTGGCATAAGGCGCGGTGTGCGCCAGATCGTTACCTTGGGTTCCGGATTCGACATGCGGCACCGAATTTTTGCAAAAGATGACGTGCGATTCTTTGATGTGGATCAACCCGCAGTGCTGGATTTCAAGGCCTCGGTCCTTGCCAATGCGGACATCCTAGGGTGTACTGCGATACGCTGCAACTATCTTCAAGCCGACCTTGCGAAAGAACTCATTAGTGCCGGCCTTGAACCGGCCGCGGAAACCCTGATCATCTGGGAAGGCAACACGATGTATCTCCCGGGGGAACTAATCATGAGTTTTCTCAACCGGCTTTGCGAAAGTCTGTCCCGGTTTCGTATCGGATTCGACTATTTCCCTCAAAGTGTTCTGGATGGCACTTATGAGAGTGAGGAGGCCATGGAAATTGTTCGTGACGTTCAGAAGGTCATGAACGTGACTTTCATGACCGGATTCGATTCCTTGCAGTCATTTGAGACTGAAGCGCCGTTCCGGATCATTGAAACGGGTAATGTCATTGAGATAGGCACCCGGCTAGGAGGTCCCGGAACGGATGAGAAGATTGGGGAGACAGCCATGGTCACCAAGGAACTGGCCGGTTGCTACCGGATCGCCCTGTTGGAGAGAGGGTAGGAGGCGGCTTTCGTCCAGAGCTATTTCGACTCCCTGTTCCTTCCCTCATCCAATCGGAGGAAACCCTGGGTAACTTCGTACAGTTCAGGCTATGTCAACTGTTGCGTTTCAGTCGGGCACCGGGGATTCCAGGTACTGGTCATGAGATTGGAAGAGGATACCTCTTGCTGCAATGTCTCGACATAGAGGTAAAAAGGTATTTCCTGTCATTACACGCAGGCTGAAAATAAATCATTGACTCCCCATTGCTTCGGAATGCCTCCCTTTTCACTGGGAACACTGAATTTGTGACAGGCCTTGATGTTGTCTATCCCAGCATTTGTCAGGGTACAGTCAAAAACAGTACTCCGGCCGTGGCCAGACCCGGTCTCGTGTTCTCTGCAGACTAATGGATGCCTTTTGCTTGTTCGGTCAGGACAAATTTTCCCCGTAATCCCCCAAAGTTTTGGCTTGACCTATTGAATTATCGAAAATTTGCCATCATATGGCAATTACCTACTAAAATACTCGGAAATTGTGCCCAATCTACATTAGGTTCAGATATGGGTATATCTACAGGCTATGGAGAAGATCGATCATATGCAAAATGCCGGGATTAGCAACCGAGGAAATGAACGATGAGACTGACCTCGAGGGGCAGGTATGCGGTTTCTGCGATGATCGACTTGTCGATTCACCAGAGCGATGGCCCGGTAACCCTGAAACGCATCTCCGAGAACCAGAGCATCTCTTTATCCTATCTTGAGCAGTTGTTTGCCAGGTTGCGGGATTCGGATCTGGTTGCGGGTACCCGAGGTCCCGGCGGTGGATATATTCTGGCTCGTGATGCCGATAAAATCAGTATCGCTGATATTGTGTTGGCAGTGGATGAGCCGCTTGACATTACCGAGTGCGAGGGGAGGATGGACTGCCACGATGGCAAGAAGTGTGCTGCCCACGGATTATGGAGCGAGCTGAGTGCCCGATTACATGAATTTCTCTCGGGTATTTATCTCGGTGAACTAATGAGGGACGGGAAACTTCAAGTTGAAGTGTCTCATCGTCAAAGGGTTGAAGTTCCCTCCATGTCGGCTTAGCAAGGTTAATGAACAAGACAGGAAATTGACATGAACGAGCAGATTGATACCGAAGAACATCTGGAGTCGCTGACCCAGCGCGAATACAAGGAAGGTTTCGTAACGGACATTGATGCCGATACATTGCCTCCGGGTCTTGACGAAGACATTATCCACACCATTTCTACCAAAAAGGAAGAGCCGCAATTCCTGCTTGACTGGCGTCTCAATGCCTATCGTAACTGGTTGAAGATGGAAGAGCCAGACTGGCCGCATCTGCATTATCCGAAAATTGATTTTCAGGAAATCAGCTATTTTTCTGCACCGAAACAGAAAAAGCTTCTGGACAGCCTCGACGAGGTAGATCCGAAACTGCTTGAGACCTATGAAAAGCTGGGGATTCCGCTGGACGAGCAGAAGGCACTGGCTGGTGTCAAGGTTGCCGTCGATGCAGTTTTTGACAGTGTTTCCGTGGCCACCACGTTCAAGGAAACCTTGGCCGAAGCAGGCGTCATCTTCTGCCCCCTCTCGGAAGCGGTTACGGATCATCCGGAGCTGGTGCAGAAATATCTGGGTTCAGTCGTACCGCCGGGCGATAATTATTATGCTGCACTGAATTCTGCGGTCTACAGTGAAGGATCGTTTGTGTATGTTCCCAAGGGGGTGCGCTGCCCGATGGAGCTGTCTACTTATTTCAGGATCAATGCCATGAACACCGGTCAGTTTGAGCGCACCCTGATCATAGCGGATGAAGACAGTTATGTGAGTTATCTCGAGGGCTGTACAGCACCCATGCGCGATGAAAACCAGCTACATGCTGCAGTGGTTGAACTGGTCGCCATGAAGGGTGCTGAAATCAAGTACTCTACCGTTCAGAACTGGTACCCGGGCGATGAAAATGGCAAGGGGGGCATATACAACTTTGTTACCAAGCGGGGGGTCTGCAAGGGCGAGGGGGCGAAAATATCCTGGACTCAAGTCGAAACCGGTTCGG
>VXPI01000006.1 GCA_009839585.1 Gammaproteobacteria bacterium | reverse complement strand
CTCTTCGATGGCGTGGACGAGCGTCAAGTTGCCAAGGCTCTGGAACTCGCAGCCAATCGGTCAGAAACCGGTCAGTTTCAGTATATTGTCACCTTGAATTCTGATGTTTTGCCGACAGGGGTGCTGAAAAACAATCTTGACCTGAATGATTTCGTTATTCCAACACGACTGACTGATGCTACCGATGACGGTGGCCTGTTTGGAATCCGGTTCTCGGACTGAGTGAAGGCAGGGTCGCGGCGTTCCATCGGCGCCAGTTGCAAAGGGTTCCTTCTCGGCAAGTCTTTTTTCGACTTTCAATCCAGGTGCTGGACGGCGAAAGGCATGCTGGACAAAGTGTATAACGCGGTTTGGAATCGAAATTATGAAAAAAGGTGCCAGCCGAAATCCTGGAGCGCTCCGGGAGCAACCAGGATCATGACCGCAAGGACCGTGAATCCGTACTTGAACCACAGTTCCAGCCGGTCCACTCGTTGGTCTATCCGCTGAATCAGCGGCTGGACCACTGGCTGGGTGGCTTCGATCACCCGCCGGTCGAGGAAGGCGAGAAAGGTCTCGATTTCCTCCGGACTGTAGCCTTTTTCCTTCATGAGTTCATAGGCGGCGATTGCCGTGTTTCGATCTTCAGACAGATTGAATGTTCAAATCCTTTTCAAGATCACTATCGGTAATCCGAGGCAGTACATTCGTTAGCTAGGTAATGAAGATTCGCACATTCCCACTGATTATTTCAACCAGGAAGAAAAGAGGCGCAAAGACGGTCAGTACCAATATCAAGGGGGACCGAACGATCATGTGCATAACCAGCACTCTGTTTGCTTCGGTATAAATATTGCGTAAATCGTTCCTGAGATCCAGATCATCGACCGCCTCAATCACGTTAACGATGCCTGGGGTTACTGGAGCAGAATTGTTGATCAACGGAATGACCGTGATCAACTCGCCAATCTTGATTTTATGCGCCAGCCGAATACGTGAATTCAACCCTTCTCTCAACCCTCGATAAGCCTGATCATCAAAACCTATCCGCTGGCTCATGGCGAGATAGAATAATTGTTCCCGGAGCTTGAACAAGTGTTGACGGGCAATGTCAACACACAGGGATTGCCAGGGATAGGTGAAAAACCAGACAAGCAACCCGATAGAAAGCAGGGCCTCAATGGAATGGACAAAAACTCTGAAGTCATGTGCTTTACCTGTCTTTGGGTTTCGCTTCCCCAGTTTCAAGCAGTCCGCTTGAAGTACGCCTGGGGTCGTTGAGTATTTCAAGTTTTCTAATATGCTTGAATGATAGACTATGATGCAGTTATCAGTGTTGATTTGCCAGCGAGGTTTGCGGTTGAGAGATATGCAAAATACGCAATACCCATCCACATTACAGCGGTAATGCCATGCCTTGCGGTCTTGAATATCTGAGTACCCATATGCAACTTAAGATCTTCCCGACCATTACGTTCCTGTTCCATTTCTTTTCTTCTGTTCCCCGCCGCACCTTAAATGAAATATGACATGGTAAAATTTTTTTGACTGTGTTGCTTCCTCCTGTCCGTTGCTTCCTCCTGTCCTTTTGGCAGCTTTCTGACAATCGTTATTTATGTATTCTGCACAACAAGCCGTCATATAGTTACCATGATGATTATACTCAATCGTGTAAACCATGTGTAAGGCGTGAGTCCGTCCTGCTGCGGAAAGGAAAAGGCGCCCCTGGGGGCGCCCTGCATAAGCGTTAACTTGTTTTACTTTCCCCGGTTAACTGATATAATGCCTGTCTGTTCATTTTCCGGAGCCGACAGACATGAAAGAGGACTGGGATTTGCTGATGAGCTTCCTTCCGGCGGAATGGGAAGACATGGCGATTCAATCCGGCGCACTGAAGGGATTGCGCAAGAACAAGTCTCCCGAGCATCTGCTGCGGGTTCTGCTGCTTCACCTGGGTTGCGGCTATTCCCTGTCGGAAACGGCGGCAAGGGCTCGCAAGAGCGGCCTGGCAGAGTTGTCTGCGGTCGCGTTGATGAAACGCCTGATCAAGTCGGGGCCCTGGCTGCAGGCCCTGTGCCACGCCCTGTTCACGGAACAGGGGATGTTCCGGAACCCGCCCGGACATCCCCTCGAAATGCGCCTGGTGGATGCCACGACGGTCAAGGAACCCGGCAAGACAGGCTCTCTGTGGCGGATTCACTACTCGGTCCGCGTTCCGTCTCTGCAGTGTGACTACTTCAGGCTGACGCAAACCGAAGGCGAAGGCACGGGCGAGTCCTTCACGCGGTTTCCGGTTGCAGAGGGGGACTACCTGATTGGCGACCGCGGTTATTCGACCGCCAGAAGCATTGCCCATGTTGCGGATGCCGGAGGGCATGTGCTGGTTCGCGTGAACACGGGGTCACTGCCGTTGCGGGCGTCGGATGGCAGCCGTTTCAACCTGCTTCAGGCGGTCCGCGGCCTTCACCATTATCGTGATGTTGGCTCGTGGCCGGTGACGGTCGGTCCGAAGGATTCGGCTTCCGGGGTGGCGGGGCGGGTCTGTGCCATTCGCAAGTCGGATGCTGCGATTGCCATTGCCGAAAGAAAACTGCGTGAAAATGCCTCGTCGAAAGGCAGGACCCTGAAACATCAAACGCTGGAATTCGCCCGATACGTGATCGTGTTTACGACCTTCCCGTCTTCCGAATTTCCTCCTGACCAGGTACTGGAATGGTATCGGATCCGGTGGCAGGTCGAGCTGGTCTTCAAACGCTTCAAGTCCATCGCCCAGCTTGGCCATCTGCCCAGGCACGATCCCGAAAGCGCGAAGGCATGGCTGTATGGAAAACTGTTCACCGCGCTACTGACCGAGCGCCTGATCCACCATGCGGTGGCCATTTCCCCCTGGGGATACGAACTCCGGCCGTCGCAGGACGCCAGGCAGGTGGCGGGAGTTCCGGTTCATGTTCCATCAGGTCTGCCGGGCAATTGACCCGTACATCAGCATCATGGACATACTGAAGGACTGGTCGTCAATCACCTCGGGACTCGCCGAATCGCCCCGAAAACGAAGGCCGCAGATTGAACGATACGAGTGGAAGCGCCAATCCTGAAGTCGAACCAAAACAAGTTAACGCTTATGGGGGCGCCCTGTCCGCCCGGCCGGCATGAGCCGTGAACCGGGCATGGGTCCCTGCGGACCCGATGTTAGGAGTGCAGCCCCTCTCAAGAGGGGCTGCGAAGTTGGAAAC
>VXPI01000283.1 GCA_009839585.1 Gammaproteobacteria bacterium | reverse complement strand
GTGTTGCTTCTCGTCTTCGAAATATACGACCCCCACGCCGTGCAGCTTGTCGTCGTCGTATGGGTATTCCTGCAGCATGACGCCGTCGGTGTTGTACTCGACGAACAGGCCATCCAGCTTCCCGTTCACATACGAGATGACCTTGAGCGGCCGCATCCAGCTCATGTAGCCCTCGTAGACCATTTCGACGCCGTGCAGGACCCCGTCCACCACCTTCGCGTAGGCCCTTGGAAGATCGCACTCGGGCGGATAGCAGTCGCTTAGTTTCCCCAGGAACGTGATGTACGCGCCATGGGGGATACCGTCCTTCAGCTCGATGTACCGGTAGCTGATGCCGCTGTGAATCCCGTAGTAGACCATCTCCCGGGCCTTGCCGTCTTCGTAGGTGATTTTTCTCCAGACCTGACCTGGCTTCTTCTCGTACCGGCAGTTTTCATCGCCGTGGCGCAGTCCTGCGACGTAGGGTGTCTCGCAGTCCACACGCTTGTCCGGGACATGCTCGCCGATTCCGACACAGAACGGGCAGAAGAACCACGTGTGCTTCCCGGTGAACGGCACCCCGCCGGGCATTTGCTCTTCCGGTGCGAATCGTTCGTCGGAAACGCACATTTGCGTGTCGGTACTCGACCGGTCGATCACGCAGAAACCGTTCGAGTCGGGTTTGGCCCAGGTCCATTCCGCCGCCGCGGGCGGAACGCCGTAGAACCCGCCGAGCATCAGGAGCACGAGAACAGCAAGCGCGCTCGCGGACGACCCGATGCTTCGCCTGCACCGCTCCATCGCGCATGCTTCCTTGACGCCGGCGCCGGGAACGTACCAAGTCATTCAGACTTCTCCTTTCTACGTCTGCGACCGCAGGGACGCCGTCGGCGGGTCTTGCAAGGCATGGGAGAGGGGCCTCGGGCGCCCATCTCTCTCAGGCGCGGCCTGAACGCCTACTCGAACAACGAGTAGAGCTGACCCCCGATCAGGACGAGGACCACGACGGCGGCGGCGGCAACTGCCAACGCCTTCTTCCGGGGAGGCATCTTCTTGAAATCGCTCGCCGCCTTGCGTGTGATTTCCTCTCTTCTCTCCGATACGTCCTTTCTCGATACGCCGCTGATTTGAACCAGAACGAGCCCCGCGACCGCGGAAAGCGCGAAAGACACGAAGAGGACCAGGATCGCTTCCTCCTGGCTGCTCCCTTGCGGAACGATCGCAAACAGCGACAGGAGCGTGCCTGCGCTTCCCACGAAGAAGACGAACTTGAACTGTCCCATCGAGAGAACAAGGCGTCTCAGAAATTTCATTTCCGGTGCTCCTCCTCAACTCAGGCCCGGACCGTCTTTCGACTCGAGGCGCAGGTGTGCGGCCGTCGTCCCGCGGCATCTTCGGAATCGCACCCCGGCCCCTCCGGCCGGTTCCCGCGCGCTCTCGCCGTCGAAACGGCAAGGCCTCGCCGACAAGGCCGCGGATGCTAGCGGAACCTGCTGACTTCGCGCGTCCCCAACATTGGGGAGACGCGGCGTTTTTCGTCGTGCCTTGGGCGGCCCAAGGCCATTTGTGGCGGGAGCCTCGTCAGCCCGGTCGTCGAACGGGCGCCGGTAACGGACAATTCGCGCGGTCCCGGCGCTCGGGACATTTCCGGGACGCCATTCGGCGAGCCGCGCGGCGGGACCGCCGGCGTGCGCGCGTACTGCTGTCGCAGGTGTCGCCGATGTCGGGCGTGACCGCCGCCGGCGAGATGGGGAAGGAGCGGCGCACCAGGTCGACCAAGGCGGCCGTCGGGCACCCGACCTCGACGCGGGACGGCGCAGTCTCCCACTGCCTCATGGTGGGCTGGGAACAGAGATCGCTGCCGATCTCCGGTGCCCGGCCGACGGCCAGTTTGAACAGCGAATCGCTGCGCCGTGCGTCGCAGTCGTCGGCATCCTCATGGTCGCTCGCGTTCGCGAACATTCGGAATGCGCCCGGCGTCGGAACCCCATACCAGAGGCGTGGTATTGCGTCGGGGCCGGGACGTCTGGTTCGTCGGCCGGGCGGCAGCGCTCGTGCCTGGCGCGGGGATCCGAACGCGCGACCCCCGAGCGGACGTGCGAGGCAACCTACTGGATGTCGTAGGCCGCCAGCCCTCCTGACTCCGCCGGATAACCGCTGTCGCCGCCGCCCAACTCGGCCTTAACGGTGAGCATCAAATCCGGTGCATACCACACGGTCACCGGCCAATCGCCGCGCTCGACCCTGTAGGCCATGAATGTCCCCGCCGGCACCGTCACCTCTTCCCATGCGGCGACCGTCCAGTCGATGGTGATCGTGCCTTTGGCATTCGCGATATTGTCGACCCACGTCGTGGATTCCTGCCAGCTTTTGCCGACGTGCAGGGGCCAGGAATACCGGAAGTCGTGCGGGGCGTGCCTGAGCAGAATGCTGCCGTCCTTCAGACAACCGACCCAAGCGTCGATTGCCACGTCGACAAGAAAGGAATCCGCGCCGTCGCAATGCGTGCCGGGGCGGATCAGCGGTTCGGCATATTCGATCACATAGACTTCACGCCCGCGGAACTCCCGTCTGTCGACTATCGTAGTTGCTTCCCTCCGGGTGTGGCCATCGACGGTTGCCTCCCAGGCGAAGGTCGAACCGACGCCGAACTCTCCAGGCCCCTCCGTCACCGGAGGCTCCGAGGCCGCCGTTCCATCTTCCGTCGACGAAGCGCCCTCCGCCATGGCGTCGGCGTTGCCGGCGTCTGCGGCATCGGCAACTTCCATCGCCTCCCCTGCCTGTCCGGCGGCGCCATCGTCCGACGGCATCGGCTCCGCCTCGATCACGGCCCCGGCGGCCGTTACGCCGACATCTGCCGGCGGGGCGGGGGTCTGGACACAACCGGCAACGGCAAGGGCAAACGCACCCGCCGCGAAAGGCAGACTTTTCTCCACTGGAAAGATCATTGGAACGGACCTCCTTCTGTCATCATTCGAAAGAAAATCGTGAAGAAGTGCGGCCTGCGCGGCACGCTTTCTCCAACCTGTGATGCGTCTCTTCCCGTCGGCGCCGCGAGCACATGCGTTCTCCCGTTTTGGCGGCGGACGGGTTTCGACAATCGAGGGCGCCGCGATCGCGGAGGTTGTTGGAATCCGATTGCCGATCCGGGGGAAGCTGGAGCGGGTATTTCGGGGCCCCCCAGATCGGCTGTCGCCTCTTTCACCTTGGTTTCGCCTGCACCGCTCCATCGTGC
>VXPI01000349.1 GCA_009839585.1 Gammaproteobacteria bacterium | reverse complement strand
ATAGACATGTTACGAGCTTGCGAAAGGTTGAAAATGAAACTTCCGGCATAGCATCAACTCACATACAATTTGGAGGCAAAATCCTGAAATTCGCAATCCCCGAGAACCTGAAGGCGGGGGTTCGAAACCAGTGATTCCGGAGAATCGAAATCGTTAGAAATGGGAAATTGACTTCGGCATTGTATATGTATCCTGAACTTCGAAGATCGGGTTGTTAATTGTAGATGTGGATCAAGCAGAGTTTGACTTATATCTCCAGCTCAAGCCTGAAGTGAGACACCCCACCGGTCACCGCCGAGTAGATGGGCATCATTGGGAGATTTACCCAGGAAAGCTGCCAGTGGAAGGTACAGGATGCCCGTTTTGACTGGTTGTGGTTGCCATCTCGATTCACTCCAACCACGATATTGGACAATCCAATGTCGGTTTGAGGTGTGATGAGTAGGACGAATCCTGTAGAAATTCAACATCGACCAGAAGAACTCAACTCCATTGGCATGAGCTATTTCGCATGCATTATTCATAAAATGCTACTTCATTTGCCCGGAATTATGCTGGCGGTGCTGAATAAACACCATGAAGACTGTTCATCGCAAAAAGCGCATCGGACGAGGTATCTGACATGGTCGGTGGTGTTGCCGTGCTTTTGTTTGCCCGTTCACTGTCTGCCCTAATCCATAAATAGAGCAGTCCGTGTCAGGCGCGAAGTCTCATGCGCCGTGAGCTTCAGCCCCGAAGCCGAAATCATCCATTGGGTGAAACTTCAGAACTACCAGAAAACCACGTTATGCTGGGCATTGAACATACTTCCATGTTTTCTATTTTTGGATTAGGGGGGCTGTGTATGCAGGTCTCAGGGACGTTATTAAAGGTACAATCCGACAGGAAAACGGCTGCCCCCGGATGAACCTCATTCCCAAAGCACCGCTTTTGTCCACAACTCGCAACCGCAAAATTATGTAAAATAGTCTTAGAGCAAGCGGAAACTGAACTATGACTGATATTTTTAGGGCGACTATATTGGGAGTTATCAGCAAAATAAACATCAAACAGGATAACTGATCGGCCCTGATAGGGAGCGAGTACGTCACAGTCACATTAGAAATTTCCAAAAGCAGTATAGTAGAGTTGTAAGTACGATTTATGGGTGAATATATTCCATACGCTGGGACTAATGCAATTATCGAGGTGGCCGTTGGGATTCAGTTCCAGCATAATATCTCTGAAGCTGATTTGTCGAATGCTCGTATGGTCTACGAATCTGATCTACAAAACGAATTCGCTCAGATACAGGAGATTTTTGGAACTGAACTTCATATGGAAAACACAGATCAAGGTGGTTTTCGTATTGAAAAAACAAAGGGTCACTATCCAGCAGGGTTCAAGATTTTATCAGTTGATTCAGAAGGAGAAATCAATCGGACGCTAACGATATCAAAAGACCGTCTTGTTCTGCATTTCACAAGATATTGTGGTTGGGCAGCCACACTGGATGACAGCATTCGCTATATCTCAATTCTATTAACGAATATGAATTTGGCAAATAACGGAATTGAATCATTTGGTCTAAGATACATTGACCGCTTCACATATGACAGTGAAAAAGATGATGCAAACACTGCCCTTTTGTTTAATCAACCAAGTGACTTTATATCAAATAAATGCTTTGATGCGGGACCATATTGGCATTGCGATTCAGGATGGTTTGAAAATTATAATTGTCATAGTATTCTTAACCAACTAGGCATTGGTAGGGCAATGGTTGACAGTGCCCCTACGGTGACAATAAACCATGAAATGATTTTTTGTCTCAGTGCATTAGTTAACACTGTGGGGATATTTATGGAAGATGCTGGTGGGAAATATTCTGGACTGAGAAATTCTCTGGATTACTTACATATATTAAATCGCAAAGTCATGACCGGGTTGCTTAATCAAGACATATTGAATCAGATAGGAATACACGATGAATACGTTTGACACTAGGCTTATGAACTCTCATATAGTCGAAACAGATTTTTCTGGTATCTTGTCTGATTATTTTGATAATGGATTATTCAAGCAGGAAGTTTCGAAAAATAATATTTCTTGTGATCATTCAAGAAGGTCTCCAACCTTAAGTCTTATTAAACAGCTTGAATATCTTAGCCGTATCTCAAACAATGATTCTGACTTGCCGCCGAATTTTTCAAGATGGCCGACTAATGTAGCGTTTGACGATGCACGTGCATTTGTTTTGAAATTGCCATTAATGAAAATTTCAATGCCTAAAATCCTTTTAGCGGAGGACGGTGAAATTAATTTCGTATGGGAAAATGAAGAGTGTTATGTAGATTTGGGATTCTACGGAACTGGCTTTTATTCGTATTTTGCTCGTAATGATCAGGGGAAAGAAATAATGGGCGAAAGGATTGATGTCCATACTGGCTTGGCAAATCCGATAATCGACTTGCTGTCTGGATGATGTTCGCTTGGAATCGTCAGTTACGCACCTTAATGAAGCAGAAAGCGCTAGTCCGGGAATCTCACCTGGAGTGGTAAATGATGACGAGGTGATTCTAAGGGAACTATACGAACCATACCACATCTGCAATGATACTCTCAAACTGACTTCCGTGTCGCTGACAGAACTTAGAGAAACAGGGTTCTCAGTTCACCGGAAGACCTATGTCAACTTGGATGTCATAAGGAATGCAATTAAAATGCGACTCTCCCGAATAAGAAAGGAACCCTGGATGAGTGCAGGGGTTGCAGAAATCTTGACTATGGATGTGCGGAAGATTGTTGATGCCAATAACGACAGGCTTTTGGTTGTAATTGATACAGCAACTGATACAAACAGAGGGCATGCGAGTATATATGCTTCCCAGCCAGAGAAGGGAGATGCTCATGCCAGGAAGGTTCGTACTTATTTGATGGAATTGCTAAGCAAACGAAAATCGCTGGAAGAGGTATACCATCATGCATAATTTACCCGATTGTCCTCAAGCAGTTATCACTTGGACCCCCTTGCCGTTCGTTCGGCCATCTGTACCTGACAATACAAAAAACAGGGTTGCCGCCACCACTCAATATCAAGGACTATTCTGATAAAGAATCCGATAGCGTTGCGAGTACTGTTTCGGATTCCCCATTCCTGCCGACCCAAACTCTCCATCTTCGGGCATAACTTCAGACATCCTGACCCCTTCCTGCGTTATTTGAAGAAACTGATTGTAAC
>VXPI01000071.1 GCA_009839585.1 Gammaproteobacteria bacterium | reverse complement strand
CCGACTATCGGTAACTCCATTGTCTTGTGAGCACTGGAGATTTATTCTCGGGTTAACAGGTAGAGAATATTAAACCATGATGAGAAAATTATTTGCCATATTGATACTGGCATTGTTGCCGTTTATCGTACAGGCCCAAACAGTACAGGCCCAAACAAATCAAGAAGGAACAGACAGAATGATTAAGATGACAACATCTCTCGGCGAGATCATGATCGAGCTATATCCAGACGAGGCTCCGGTTACGGTCAGGAATTTTCTCGACTATGTCGAGAGCGGATTCTTCACCGGCACCATATTTCACCGTGTAATTCCCGGGTTTGTAATTCAGGGCGGAGGACTGGACAAGGATATGCGGCCAAAGCAGGCCAACCCCGGGATAATCAATGAAGCTGACAATGGTCTGAAAAATGAGGTCGGCATGCTTTCAATGGCACGTACTAATGACCCAAATTCGGCAACATCCCAGTTCTTTATCAATCTCGTCGATAATGCGTTTTTGGACTTCAAGGCCAAGACACCTCAAGGTTGGGGTTATGCAGTATTTGCAAGGGTGACCTCCGGAATGGATGTCGTGAACAGTATCGCATCCATGACTACCGGAGACAGGAATGGGCACAGTGATGTTCCGCTTGAGCCAATTGTGATTCTGAACGTAGAAGTCATTGAAGAGTAATGCCCAGGCAACCCTGATTGTTGAGAACTGATTAAACGCAGCGTAACCATGTCTCGAAAACTGTACATCAAGACATTCGGTTGTCAGATGAATGAATATGATTCATCCAGGATGGCTGACTTGCTCCACAATACTCATGGTTTCGTCTCCACAGATGATCCGAATGAAGCCGATATGATGATGCTGAATACCTGCTCAGTCAGGGACAAGGCTCAACAAAAGGTCTACAGTCAGTTGGGGCGTTGGAATTCCCTTAAAGCGACAAACCCGGACCTCATCATCGCTGTCGGCGGTTGTGTGGCCAGTCAGGAAGGGGAACAAATCCTCAAGCGTGCTCCGCAAGTGGATATTGTGTTCGGACCGCAAACCCTGCATCGTTTGCCCGATATGCTGGATCAATGTATCGACCAGAAAAAGTCAAGGGTCGATATATCGTTTCCCGAGATTGAGAAATTTGACAGCCTTCCCCCCGCTCGGGTTGATGGGCCAAAAGCGTATGTTTCAATCATGGAGGGCTGCAGCAAGTATTGCTCATTTTGCGTCGTGCCGTACACTCGGGGGACGGAATTCAGCCGCCCGTTTGATGACGTGATCACTGAAATTGTGGAACTGGCAGGGCAGGGTGTCCGGGAAGTTACCCTGCTTGGTCAAAACGTCAATGGATACCGGGGGGCAATGCATGACGGCGGTGTCATGGAATTTTCAAAATTGCTTTACTATGTCGCTTCGGCAGACGGTATTGATCGGGTTCGTTATACCACTTCGCACCCGATTGAGGTTACGGATGACCTGGTTGCTGCACATGCAGCAATACCTGAACTGGTGGCTCATCTTCACTTGCCGGTGCAGAGCGGTTCAGACCGAATTCTCAGGAGCATGAAGAGAGGGTATACATCGGCAGAATACATTGCGTGGATTGACAAGTTCAAGGGGGTGTATTCCAATCTGTCCATATCATCGGATTTCATTATCGGATTTCCGGGTGAGACCGATGAGGACTTTGAGCAGACCATGGATTTGATTGACTATGTACGATATGACCAGAGCTTCAGCTTTATATATAGCCCAAGGCCGGGGACTCCTGCTGCCGGGCTTGCGGATACCGTGCCAATGCAGGAGAAGAAAGTTCGATTGATGGCCCTTCAAAATCGCATCAACGAGTTTGCAACCGGGTATAGCAAAGGTATGGTCGGAACAAGCCAGCGCTTGCTGGTTGAGGGTCATGCACGGAAGTCCCCGCAACAGCTGACGGGTAGAACCGAAAATAATAGAGTTGTCAATTTTGATGGCCCATCATCGTTGGTCGGCCGGTTTCTGGATGTCATGATTACCGAAGCCTTGCCCAATTCCCTGCGCGGACGACTTGATCCCGAAAATATCAAGTATGCGGACTGATTGTTCATTTGCCCTTGACACAACTCATCAATTTCGAACTACTTCCGGCAGAGAATGATCGGCTGTCGTCGCTTTGTGGACAGATGAACTGCCATATAAAGCATATAGAGGAAAACCTGCAAGTTCGAATTGTTAATCGCAGTAATCGTTTTAGTATTAGTGGTTCAGCAAGCGATTCTGAACATGCCGCAACAGTCGTAAAGAGATTATTTGAGATGACGAAGTATCGCTCAGAACCAATTTCACCGGGTGATGTCGCTTTGGCCTTGTCTGCTTTGGGCGATGGGGGTACATCCGAAGATGGCTCGCGTTCCCCTGATGCCGATGCGATTGGCGAAGAGGATGAAGTAATCCTGAATCTACGGAAAAACGTGATTCGGGGCCACAATCAACGCCAAAGGCTCTATTTGAAGAATATCCGGGACCACGATATCAACTTCGGAATTGGTCCCGCGGGAACGGGTAAAACCTATCTGGCAGTAGCAAGCGCTGTCGACGCCCTGTCTCGTAATGAAATTGAACGAATCCTATTGGTTCGACCTGCAGTTGAGGCCGGTGAGAAACTGGGTTTCTTGCCTGGAGATGTGGGCCAGAAAATCGATCCCTACCTTCGTCCATTATTTGATGCGCTGTATCAAATGCTGGGTTATGAGCGGGTTGGAAAACTGATTGCACGAAGCACCATTGAACTTGCTCCATTGGCCTATATGCGTGGGAGAACACTCAATGATTCCTTCGTAATCCTGGATGAAGCGCAAAACACCACGGTTGAACAGATGAAAATGTTCTTGACTCGAATTGGATTTAATTCCAAGGCGGTGGTCACGGGAGATATCACCCAGATTGATCTGGCTCGGGATCAGTTATCCGGGCTCAAACATGCTCATAGCGTACTCAGGGATGTCAGGGGAATACGTTTCATCCACTTCAAGCCGCAAGACGTTGTTCGGCATCCCCTGGTACAGCGAATCGTAGAAGCCTACGAGCAGCATATCGGTGACAGTTGATTATCAGTTGGCTATAGAGCACGAGGGAGATTTGCCGGACAACCCTCGAATTCAGGCGATCGTTAATGCAGTATTGGTCAAGGTAGGCATGCCGCAGGCGGAACTGGTTGTCAGGGTCGTTGATGAATCTGAAATCCTGGAT
>VXPI01000260.1 GCA_009839585.1 Gammaproteobacteria bacterium | reverse complement strand
CGGGGGACGGCATTCGGAGGGGCCAGAGGAAGAACAGACGTTCCCAGGATTGTGGATTGGGATCTGGAAGGCAAAATCAATATTGACGATCTGATTACCCATAAAATGCCGCTTGAAAAGATCAATGATGCTTTTGACCTCATGCATGCCGGGGAATCCATTCGAAGCGTCGTTGAATACCAGTAAATACATATTCGTGCACATATTGAAATCAGGAAATCATGCGTTCAATGATTTCATCAATGAACAGGTAGCCTTTCTCCGTGCATTGAATTTGGTCATTTTCTATCAACAGTAACCCCTCATCGTGGAGAACTTGCGTATGAGCGAGCAATTTCTCCCGGTTCAGTAATGTGCGTCGTTCAAATAAATCGAGACTAATGCCTTCCTTAATACGAAGTGCATTCATCATGCATTCGACAACCAGATTGTTCCCAAGGACGGGTTCGCGATTTCTCCACGAGACACCATTCGCAACTTTATTCTGATAATTTCTGGGGTGCTTTTCATTCCAGATGCGAAGAACACCATGGTTAGCAAGAATCTTGGAATGGGCACCAGCGCCGATTCCAAGATAATCACCAAAGGTCCAGTAGTGCATATTGTGTTTGCACTGCATGCCGCGCTTGGCATAGGCTGATACCTCGTACTGCATGAAACCATAATCCTCAAACAATGCTTGCAGTCCTGTCTGCATATCATGGAGTTGATCATGGTCTGCCAGTGTAGGGGGATTGACATAGAACAGGGTGTTTGGCTCAAGTGTTAACTGATAGCATGAGATATGTTCAGGGTCACAGGCAATTGCATTTTCACAATCCGCGATCGCCATCTCAAGCGACTGATCGGGTAACCCAAACATCATGTCGATATTGATGTTGCGAAATCCGGACTTGCGGGCATTCTCGAGGGCCTCTCGGGCCGCATCTGCATCGTGAATCCGGCCGATACGGGCTAGGCAGCCATCGTCAAAACTCTGTACGCCCAGGGACAGTCGATTGATGCCGGCATCCAGATATCGAGCAAACTGATCGTGCTCAAGGGTCCCCGGATTCGCCTCGATCGTGACCTCCAGATCACCTCTACAGCTGACGGATTCCGTGACGTACTTGATCAGATGCCCCAGAGACTTGCCGGAGAACAGGCTGGGCGTCCCGCCACCAAGGAAGATTGATTTTATGGATCTCTGATTGAACTCCGAAATTGAATGATCGAAATCCCGAATCAGGGTTTTGATATAACGATGCTCATCAATCTCTCCGCTTAACTCATGCGAGTTGAAGTCGCAATAAGGGCATTTCCTGACACACCATGGAAAATGGATATAGAGCGAAAAATCATCCGGATTGTCAGACAACGACATTGATCGGAGAGCTCGATTGCCATGCCTTGATGATGTCTGACATGATGTTGACTAGACGTTGCCGGGTTTCCCGTGAACCCCAGGCATTGTGAGGAGTCACAATCAGGTTTGGCACATCGCCCTGTAACAGGGGATGCGAGACATCCGGGGGTTCAGATTCGAGAACATCAATGCCCGCACCCGCGATCTGGCCCGACCTTAGTGCACCGGCAAGGGCATGCGAATCAATGATCGCACCTCTTGCCGTATTGATCAGAAACGCTTCCGGTTTCATGAGCGAGAGTTCATTCCTGCCAATCAGATGATGGGTGTCCGGCATCAATGGACAGTGTATGGAGATGACATCGCCTTGTTTCAGGAATTCGTCAAAATCGACACGTTCGGGTGCCGGGACTGTGCCTTTACGACCGGCAACGATGACTTCCATTCCCAAGGCACGGGCAACGGTAGCAACCTGCCTGCCTAGCGTGCCATATCCGATGATCCCGAATACCTTGCCTTTGGCCTCGACAATCAAGTGGTCCAGCAAACAGAACACATCCGTTTCAGACCAGGTACCTTTCCCTACATCCTGGATGTAGCGATATTGCTGTGTCAGTAAATTGAGCATTAGTCCCACTGTGTGCTGAACGACAGATGGAGCAGAATAACCTCGCACATTACAGACCGTTATATTTCGTCCCCTACACGCATCAAGATCAACGTTATCGGTGCCGGTTGCTGCGATCAATACCAGAGAGAGATTTTTGGCACTCTCAATTCCTGCCCGGTCAAGAACGACCTTGTTGGTGATGACGATGTTTGCGTCTTGAATCCGCTTTGCGACTTCCCCGGCAGTAGTACTTGGATATTCTGACCAGCTGACAGGTAATTGGGATAGTGCTCGAAGATCGATATCTCCACGATCAAAGGATCGCATGTCAAGGATTGCACCTTTCAGTGTTTTATGCATGTCTATACTTCAACGGGGTACATGAGATTAGCTGGAATGCTCGTCATTATCCACCAAAAAATACCGAATGCATGACGCGTCCGGGCAGTAGAGTAAACATTCCGGTTAACACCAGTCCCAGAAAATACAGCATCGCCATGCTCATCCGGTGTGCCTTTATTCGACCACTGCGAACAAGCATGATTGAACGGACCAATACAACAAGTGTCAGGATCGAGAGCAGATGGATCCAGCTGAAAAAGCCGAATTGCCGAAGCTCGTGAATCCAGAAACCGGTAATCGCTACGATACCCATCAAGATTACCCAAACTGCACCCGTACCCCGGTGAAGCGAGGTACCTTTGGGCAATGCCAGTTGAATGGCGCCGGTGAACAAGGCTATGACCGCAACGGTTGCGTGAGTGGATATGACTGGCCCACTTTGCCACAAGGGTTCCAGGTTCATGGAAAATAAATTGGGAGGGAATACTGCCCGGTTGGCGAGTCAACTGCGATCGAAGTCAATTCGCAGTAAGCGTGAACAGAAATGCATTCATCATATTTTATACTGTTTGCCTGTCGTTGACGAAGTGTGATTCAACCATTCTGCTGACTGTGATGTGGCTTCAGGGATATCCTGTCGTTCTGGATTTTCCTGTCAAGCCAGCAATAGGTTTATTGGAGTCAGGAACTTCAGATTAGCTACCCAACCATAAGTTCCACCGCACTATGTAGTCGACCCTACTGAAGATTTGCTTGATGCAGTCCCGGCCGAATTTTCCGGTTTGCTGTGTATACATACAGGCAATTCTGCAAAAATATTTATCAAATGATTGAAAATTTAACATCTATGCTTATAATTTTACTCAAATAGGGCATATATTTATCATATGATATTATATATATGTAATATTACTATATATTTTTCAATATG
>VXPI01000020.1 GCA_009839585.1 Gammaproteobacteria bacterium | reverse complement strand
CCCCGTTCCTGCCAATAAGAGTCTGGTCAGCTGCCCACTGCCGAGTCGTTGAATCAGAAAATACCGGCTCGGTTAATTCGGTTGGAAAGAATCCGGGTGCAATTGCATTGCAGGTGATTGAATTGCGTGACCACGCCTCGGCCATTGCACGCGTAAGTTGGCAAATGCCGCCTTTTGATGCCCCATAAGCCAATCCATTCGGAAACGCCCGAACCGACTGTAGCGACGCAAAATTAATAATTCTCCCATAACCTGTCGCCTTCATTTGCGAAACAAATTCTCGCGAGAAGAAGAACGGAGCTGCCAGATTGATATTCAGGGTGGACTGCCAGCTTTCAATGGTGACTTCGTCTACAGGCTGTCTGAGGTTAACCCCCGCCGCATTAACCAGACCATGAATGGGTTGCAATATTTTCCTACAGAAACCCGCAATGTCAGGCAGGTCTTCAAGGACTGACAAATCCGCGGCTAATCGCGAAGCCTTGCCACCTCCACCGTTAATGGCTACAACCAGGTCATCCAGTGGTTCATGGCGTCTGGCAATGCAGATAACTTTCGCTCCGGCTTCAGCCAGAAACCGGCTTGTAGCCCTTCCTATCCCTGAACTCGCGCCTGTAACAATGAAGTTTTTCCCTTCAAGAGAAAATTGATTCGTGATGGGTCGTGCCACCGGATTGATGAAGAAATTTATGGGTGATGACCGAGATCGAAAACCTCACTCGGAAAATACTTGCTGAGGCGGTCATCGCCGCTTCGTGCATGGCCTTCCATGCCTTCATAACGAGATATTCTTGCAGTAACTGCACCAACTTCCCGGTTGGCCTCTCGAGTCATCCGTTGATAAGTCAGAACCTTGATGAATTTGCTGACACTCAAACCACCAGTATATCGGGCAGCACCTTTGGTTGGCAGGATATGATTGGTCCCGGAGCACTTGTCGCCATAAGATACCGTAGTTTCCTCACCGAGAAAAAGAGAGCCGTAGTTACGCAGGTTGTCCAGCCACCAATCCAGATCATTACAGTGTACTTCAAGATGTTCACTTGCATAGCGATCACTGATTTCTACCGCTTCTTCCCGGGTATCCACGACAATAACTTCCCCGTAGTCTTGCCAGGCTGCTGTAGCTGCAGAACGATTTGGTTCGATTAACCGGTTGATCGAGTCAGGCATGCGCTTGATTACTTCCTCGGCCAATTCCCTGGATGTGCTGATCAACCACGCTGGTGAATCCGGGCCATGTTCCGCCTGACTGGCCAAATCACAGGAAACAATATCAGGGTCCGCACTATCGTCAGCAATCACCAGAATTTCAGTCGGGCCGGCAAACATGTCAATCCCCACCCTTCCGAACAAGATGCGCTTGGCTTCGGCTACAAAACGGTTGCCTGGGCCGACAAGAATATCGGCTGGTTGTCCGGTAAATAAACCAAAGGCCATTGCTGCAACGCCCTGTACACCACCGAGATGCAGGATCGTGTCGGCACCTGCATAGGATGCGGCATAAAGAATAGCCGGATGAACACCAGCATTGCCTTGCGGTGGAGAGCAGGCAGTAACCTGTTTGACGCCAGCAACTTTTGCGGTGGTAATACTCATGATTGCTGATGCAATATGCGCATAACGACCACCGGGTACATAGCAACCTGCAGTGTTGACTGGAATCAGCTTTTGACCGCAAATCAAACCGGGAGACAATTCCGTATCAAATTCCCGCATGCTATCCAATTGGGCTTCGGCGAAGGTCTTCACCCGGGCATGTGCAAACTGAATATCCTTTTTGGTTTGATCGGACAAAGATGTCTCGGCACGGTCTATCTCCTCTTCCGTTACAACGACATCACGTTCCCATCCGTCCAGATTGCAGGCATATTCCAGTGCTTTTGATTCGCCACCAGCCTCAATTTCAGACAACATGTTCCGGACCAGTTCGTTCGTATCGTCTTGTCCGGTTTGGGGTGTCTTGGATGCTTTCTTCAGATAGGTAATTGACATGTCAATATGATTAATGAGAATGGCTTACAGCTTTGCTCTAGCCAGTTGATCAAAATACTCGGGCAGCCACAGGGCGATTTGCGGGAACATGATAATCAGGATGAGGCCAATCAATTGAATGACCATGAACTGCAACATTCCGCCATAAATGTCCTTTAGATCCCATTCAGGGACTACCCCCTTCAAAAAATAGGCGGAAAGAGCCACAGGAGGCGATAACCAGGCTGTCTGGAGATTCACTGCAACCAGAATGCCAAACCAGATCAGATTGAAGTTCATCTGATCCACCAAGGGCAGAAGGATGGGCACAATAATCAAGACAATCGGAACCCATTCAAGCGGCCACCCCAGAATAAAGATGAGTGCCATAATCATGGCAAGAATCAAATATGGTGGCAAATCAAGATGGAGCAGATACTCTGTAAGCATATTTGGCGTGCCCAGTCTGGAAAATACTGCGCCGAAAAAATTGGATGCGGCAACAAGCACCAGAATTAGAGCAGATATTTCCAGAGTCTTGATCAGGGCATCCTTGAATCCGGGCCAGGTTAATTTCCTGTAGGCCGCAGTCAGCAGGAACGCACCCATTGCTCCCATTCCAGCCGCTTCGGTTGGTGTGGCAAAACCAAACAGGATACTGCCGAGAGCAAATGCTACCAGAGTGGCTGGTGGTACGAGACCCATAAAGAACTCATAGAACACATGACGCATGGATTCTGGTTGAAGTTCTTCCGGTAGTGGTGGCCCAAGAGAAGGATTGAGCTGGCATCGGATGAGGGCATAACCGGTATAAAGAAAGGCCAGCATAAAGCCCGGTATGATCGCAGCTGCAAACAGGTCAGTTACCGGCACCTCCAGGATTGGACCCATCACCACCAGCATAATACTTGGTGGAATCAGTATACCAAGGGTGCCTCCTGCAGTGATGGTGCCGGCGGCAAGTTTTACATCGTAGCCTGACTTGTTCATGGTTTTGGCGGCCATGATGCCAAGTATGGTCACGGAAGCTCCTACAATGCCTGTGGCAGCCGCAAAAATCGTTGATACAAAAAGCACTGCAATATAGAGTGCTCCACGAGTACGCGAGAGAGTCAACTGGACGGCCGAGAACAAACGCTCCATAAGTCCCGCCTGCTCCATGAGAATTCCCATGAAAATGAATAGCGGTACTGCAGCCAGTGTTTGTTCCAGCATCACATTGGAGAACTGGAAAGTCATCAAGTAGAAGACTAGA
>VXPI01000342.1 GCA_009839585.1 Gammaproteobacteria bacterium | reverse complement strand
GTCTAGTCAAGATCGGAACAGGTTGTTGCCAACCTTGCGAACATCCGCAGACTGAAAATCGCCTCTCTCAAGTTGTTTCCTTATCTTCTGGAAGTTGGGAATTCGCTGTGGGTTGAGGTTCTGGTACAGTACTGTCTTCAAGGTATAAATCTGCCGTTTGTCAAACTTGTGAATGGTGTATTAGATGTCATGAAAATATTTTTCCTGCGATCACTTTCTGCCAAAAATGCATGTCACTTCTGTAGGAAGGGCAGATATCTTCGCATGCGTGAATCATTGATGATGGTTTTAACTGGCTGGATCATCAATTCTCAATATTCTGCTTGTTTTTCGCCTTTTGGGTGGGCTGAAGTCAACATCGTCAGGATTAGCGATAGATAAATCTTGAGTTGCAGATATTCCGATTGTCATTCCCATTACACAATCGATGTTGCCCTGAAATGATTATCTCAAGTTTGGGAAATCAAAATGTTCGATTTCATGGTGGGAGGCCTCTGAGCAAGATTTATGGATAACCGACCCGATCTTTCCAGGCCAACCTGCTTGAGCTTGTTTCAGAAAAGATGATCACAGTTCGGCAATCCCTTTGCTTCTGTCTATAATTATCTGCGAACTGGGATCTATCAACAATGTCAGGCATTGAGGGTGTAGGAGGCAAGCCACCGCCATGGTTCGTCTGAACCGGAATAAATTGACATATAATGACTGAAAGCAATAACCATATGTTTAAGAATTTTACAGTGTAATTTCTGCCCTTGTCCTTTGCGTAGGGCTTGGTCCTGTCAAGCTCTTATCATAGGTAGAACGCAGGAGTATAGGCAGGTATTTATGAACGAAGACCAGAAAAGAGAGCTGGAGTCTTTTCTCGGGCAGACAGAGGGCACTCCACCCCCGGTGTTTGTCGGAAGGAGAGACGTGCTTGAAGACATTGCACAGGCGGCCGGGCAGGTGTGGAAGGGTGCTGAATCGGGTAGGCAAGGCATGGGGAAGGCTACGCGGATTGTCCAGGGTGCCCCGGGTGCTGGCAAGAGTTCGATCCTGAGTGAGGTTGCACGGAATCCAGAGAGGCTCGGAGGGAGCGATGGCAGGGTTCCGATGGTGGTTGTGCTTAAGTCTGGCGACATCAGGGGGCCTGTGGACATTCTCATGCCGCTAGCCGCGAGGATGTATCCGGAGAAAGCCCACGAATTCATGGCCAGGATCAGTAAAAATACCGGTGGAGAGGCTGGCTTCGGCCTTGGGCTGTTCCGGTTCGTCCGCAAGAGGGAGACCGGCATCGAGCATGCGCAGCCGGATGCAGACTGGAGCACCTTCGGTGCCTGGGTCAGGCAGCATGGCGGATTCTACCGGCCGATCATTCTTGCTATCGACGAGGCGCAGAGGCTTGACTATGACCGGAAACACCCGATTGCAAAGCTGTTACAGGGTCTGCACGACGGTTGCGGTCTGCCGATCGCCCTGGTACTGGCTGGGCTCAGCGACACCGAATACTCCGCAGGCAGGATGGACCTAACCCGCATTCCGGCCCGGCAGATTCACGGCATCGGTTGTTTCCCGGAACCTGATGCCGAAGATTTCATGGCGAGGTCCTGTTCCCATTTCGGGATCGACATCACTGGATTCGAGGGTGAGGTTGCCCGGCTAACCCGCCCCTGCGACGGCTGGCCCCGCCACCTGCATATCGTTCTCGAGACGTTTGGCAGGGAAGTCCTGAGGACGGGCGGTGACCTCGGCGGAGCGGAATGGGAGCGAGTACGCGCCGAAATCAGTGCCGGAAGGGACGGATATTACGGCCATCAGCAGTCCGAACAAATGGAAACCTCTGCTAGACTGACTGCCAACGTCATGTCAGGATTGACCATTGGCATCGGTCGTGCCGATGTAATAGACCTGATCGAGAAGAACATCGGAGAACATCCCTCTGACCGTTTGCCGGTCGGCATGAACGCTGCAGAAGAATTTCTCATCCATCTCATACACAGGGGGGCTCTGCAACGGGATGACAAAAAGCGCTATGGGTGCCCAATTTCCTCTTTCCGGACCTATCTTATAGAACAGGGAGGGATAGTTTCGAACTCTTCCACAATTAGCAACCCGGTTTGATTTTTTCTGCCTTGGATCGGAATCATCAGGCTCCAGTTCCAGTCCATTGTAGGACCCCCTACCGCTCACTGTAATTCAGCTTGCCTTGCTCCGCTGGTTTCTGGATTCACTCCGGAATTCAAGTAAAATCCAGTATTGTCAACCACACTACAACTCCAAGATCGGGGCGATAAGTCGCATTGCGACCATGTCGATTTCCTATCCTGGTCTGGATCAGGCGGACATGGGATAGATGGAATCGATCTTGCTCAAGAAGCGTTCTATGCCATCAGCCCGAAAGGGTGAAACCGGCTCTTTATTCTCGCCCATCACTTGAGAAATGGCAATTGTAAGAGTTTCCGCACTGAAGGCTGATTCATTGAGTACTTTGACACGATCAAATTGCCTCAGGGCCCTTGCTCTGATCATCTGTTCCCTTTCACCGTCAGATTCATACGGAATCACGATACCCCGCGCACCAGTGCACACTAGGTCAATCGCCGTGTTGTAACCGGCCTGCGAGACCGAGACCGCACATGAAGCAAGCAATTGCCTGAAATCATCACGGTTTCTTTCCACGATTACATGATCTGGTGAATTTTGCTGCCAGCGAAAAAACGCATCTTCAGCAATCGCATCTCCAATCAGGATATGCCATTTCCAGACAGCCCCATGTGGTGTAGAAGCTGCCTGCATCGCCGTCTCGTAAATTACCTGGCCAGCAATTCCCCCACCAGCTGAAACAACGACAAGCTGCGGGTTTTTGATGGCTGGCTGAAAATCCTGGCTCCCGGCATCCAGATAGCCGGTATGATTAATCGGAATTTCTATTTCACTCAACCGTCCGAAGGAAGCTTCAAGCGATATGAACGATAGATCACCATGCACAAGAACTTCGTCATAGTACTTGTTAAGCAAGCATATGGCCTGATTTTGTCGATCGGGTCTTTCTATGGGCTGAATGATGTCACGCACTGAGCAAAGGACGGTTGACGGCCTTGGTATTGTTCTGGCAGTTTCAAGCATTTCCAGTATTTCTCTGGAAAAACGCCGTCGGGCGAAGGGAAATCCTTCGGTAATGATTACAGCCGGTTCAAATTCAAGCACTATCTGCCTGGCCAAGGATGACCGTTGCTCCCAGAGGGAATCATTGACCGGGTTGCC
>VXPI01000287.1 GCA_009839585.1 Gammaproteobacteria bacterium | reverse complement strand
GTCCCATAACCTGTTTCTGAAAAATCAGGTTTTTCTGCCAGACATTAATTCAAAAATGAAAGGCTGGTGAGTCGATGTTTCAGACGCTGAACAATATTCATCCGTTCATGAAGGATGGCGATTATGATTGAAGGATATTCATCAAGCCATACAATGTAATGATGCTCACAGGGGTGGATACGGAGGGACTTTCCAGACAACTCATGGAATGGCTTTGAAAGTACTTTTCCATCACCCACAGCCTCTAAGCAAGCCCTGATTTGATCAAAATATTTATCTGCCTGCCTCGGTCCCTAGGTTTCAGCGGTAGTCAAACAAGTCTTCTTCGGCAGCAATCATCAGTATATAACTGCTCATTCCTGTGAAGCAGAATCTACCTGCATCCGTGCAATCTGCCTTATATCCTCTATGGATTTGGTTGAAAGTTCTCCGCGAAGCGCTTGTTCGACTCTTGGCCCAAGAAATTCTGACAGAAGACTGATCGCCTGGTCTTCACTTGCATTGCCGGGATCAGGGTTGTTACCAAGGGTTTTGCCAAGCACATAGTTCTTGATGCTCTGCCCTTTGAGCGCAGCAATAGCCTTGAGCTTCCTGTGCTCCTCATGCGTGATGTCAATTGAAAGTCGAGGCACGATTTGATTCCTGTAATACATTAATCTATATTTTTTCATTGTAACTACTCGCCCCCTGCCTGAACACTCAGCAGGGGGCGTTACCACAGTACAATAGTTAAGAGGTCGTCGATAAGCAATGTGGCACCATCGAAATAACACTGACATTTACCAAATAGAAGCCAATTTCAGTATCACCCTGGTTACCGACTATTTCTGGACAACTCCATCAATCTCCAGAACATCTTTCATGGTATAAAGTCCGGGCTTACGACCCGACAGCCATTTTGCCGCCCGAATTGCCCCTTTGGCGAAAATTACCCGATCCGTTGCCCGGTGAGTAATTTCAATACGTTCTTTCTCTCCAATAAACAGAACCGTATGCTCACCAGCGATATCCCCGCCTCGGATAGTCGAAAAGCCAATGGTACCTAGCACTCTTTTTCCGGTTATACCTTCTCGAGCAAATACCCCGCAATCCGGAAATGACAAACCGCTTCCCCTGGACGCAGCCTCCCCAAGATACAGGGCTGTACCCGATGGCGCATCTACCTTGTCACGGTGATGCGCCTCTATTACCTCAATGTCAAAAATTTTACCTAGTGCACGACTGGCCATCTCTACAAGCACAGCACACAGGTTTACTCCTATACTAGTGTTGGCCGCATACAGCACCGGTATTTTTGTTGATGCATTATCAATCAAGGCCCTGTGAATGCTGCCCAGACCTGTTGTTCCGACAAGAATTCCGCTACCGGAAGATATACACAAATCCAAATGTGACTTAAGGCCCTCTGGCCGGGTAAAGTCAACCATCACATCGAAAGGGTTGATTATCTCCTCTCCTTGAATAGGAACGGTGATGGACGGTGTACCGGCAATATCTCCTAGAGACTTGCCAATAAATGGACTATCGGGATGCTCAAGTGCACCTACGAGCTCATACCCACTGTCATCGGATAATTCGCGGGCAATAGACTGACCCATTTTTCCGGCAACCCCGGCAATCGCAACCTTAACCTTCATCAATCGTAAGAAAATTCAGTATGTTTAAAAATTGAATTGTGAGGAAACAACAAGTCACCTCGACAATCTGGCACTCTGGAAAATTGAATGATTCTAGCGTTCATTATTTGTATTGGATGGCAATAGCGGCAAGTCAAGTTCTTTCAAAAATGAGTTGTGTTGTATCAAGGTATCCAGTATCTGCGCCTCGACCTTGACCAGTTTCTCATGGGTTTCATAGAGGTCAATCTCGACTTCTGGCTTTGCCGTACTTACATGCGTGTTATGTTCAAGTTGAAATCATTGGTCTTGATTTCATTCATGCCAACGCGTCTATAATACCTCTCCACCTTGTCTGGTCGCTCCTTATAGGTGTCAACAATCTTTTTAACGTGTTGAATTTAAGAAGGGTCGCGGCCTTGAAGGAAGTCGGTGTTTTACCAGAACCGGTTGTATGCCAAATATAGCCGTTGCCACAATTCTGATCGATGCAGTCAACGATAGATTTGACGGCATAGATTTGGTAAGGCCGCATCATCAGCAACTTCCGTTCGCTTGCAATAAGTACCATGTACTTGCCAATCATTTCACCGAGAGTGCATTTCGCGAGGAACCTGTCTGCGAACTCGTGGAGTTCCGTTATCTTTCTGTTATCTCTGCCTGCAAATTGGTAAACCGGTAGAAACTGCTCATGGGCATCGAAGGAAAAGTATTTTTCGTTGTTGTTCGTGAAGTAATACGTATCCGCGTAGTTCGTTACGATAAAGAGTTGCACAAAGCAAAGCAGGGAATTGGTATATCCGTTACCCGAATCCTTCTTATAGCGGGAAATTTGCTCCATCGCCCGTTTGGGGCTAATCCCAAGAGCCTTGAGTTCGACCTGAACAACAGGAACTCCGTTGATCAGAAGAATGACATCATACCGGTGATGGCTATTTTGCGTATTGACCCAGAGCTGATTGATGACTTCAAAGCTGTTCTTGCACCAGTCTTTAATATCTACAAGGGTATAGTTTAGCGGGAAGCCATCTTCACGAATGAATGTTTCCTGGTTCCGTAATGAAGCCGCAGCTGTGTATACGTCAGCTGTAGTAATCTGTGATAGAAGTCTCTGAAACTCATTGTCGCTCAGCGTAATCCCATTGAGAGACTCAAACTTTTTTCTGAAGTTCGCTTCAATCGAATCCCGATCACAGATATCCGGGCGATATTCATATTTGAGATCCTGCAACTTCTCGATAAGATCATCTTCTAGGTTGCGCTCTGTAATACTCATCGGGCTCTGACTTATACCATTCCTTTGTTTGCCATGAAAAGAAAACTGTTGCGACTGGCCTTTGCTATTCCCCAGCAATCAGGAAGCATTTCGTTAGCCAAACTTTGCGCAATTTGATGAATCAGGATAACTGTATGCGTGATACAAAACATTATTTTAATCTGCTTCCCGTCCGATTATTCACAGTATTTTCAGTTAACACACCGCTCGACGATCACCGATCACCCAGAAGTCAACTACGATTCTGCAAAAGCATGCCCTTCGCAAGTAGTAACAATCATGCCAAAACTAAATGCCCAACCATACCTCTATGCTAATATAGGCATAGTATGAATGCAGAAATCCAGACAGAACGCCGTC
>VXPI01000183.1 GCA_009839585.1 Gammaproteobacteria bacterium | reverse complement strand
AAGTTGTACTTCAATGCCGTGGGATTCGGCTTCTGACACATACCATTTCGAGAAGCAGTTGCGACAGAAATAGGAAAGGTTCATGATATCGATGTTCTGTACTTCGGAATATTTCTGCAGGTGGCCGAGCAGATTGCGAAACAGTGTGTGCAGACTCAATCTCAATGCGGTCCTGTTCGTCGATGTTTGGAAGATCAGGCATTGGGGACCTCTATCGGATATTTGGTTGGTTTGACTGTATTGACTTGTTCTCATGTTGCCGTGCGGCCCATTCAGGCAAACCGGTTCAGCACATTGGGATCCCTATCAGTTGGATGCAGACAGGCTGGCGATGCGGGCCAGCGAACTTGCGAGTGAAGAAACGGCACTTGAATCAGTCAGATTAATCGTCATTTGCATCTGGCCGTCCTCATTGGTCGTCAAGCAGTTATTCAACTGCTCTTCAAACATACGCGTCATTGATTCTGTCTGCGGCGTCAATTCACCTTCCGGAAGCAATTCACCAAGCAACTGAAATGCTGCGCTAAATAGTTTCCCTCCGGCATCAGCAACCCTTTGTCGCTGCTCCATCGCTTGTTCTTCCCTTCTTTGTGCCGTTGCATCGACCGGCGCTTCTGGCTTGGCACCGAGCAGCACCTCAAGGCGACGCCTCAGTTCTTCAATGCCGCTGGTCAGATTCACCTTGTCGGTGCTGGCATCCGGATCGAGAGCCGCCATTGCGAGTTCATGTTTGGCCGAAAGCGTACTGAGCAGATTTTCTTCAAGAGTATCCTGAGTGACAAGAATGAAGACTTGAACCGGTTGTTTCTGCCCCATACGGTGTGCGCGAGCTATGCGTTGTTCAAGTACTGCCGGATTCCATGGCAAATCAATGTTCACCACGGTATTGGCCGCCTGAAGGTTCAGACCCGTAGCACCGGCATTGGTAGTCATGAAGAGTTGACACTCCGCCTCGTTCTGAAACTGGTCTACCAGTTGACGGCGTTTTTTCTGCGGTACGCTTCCGTCAAGCCGCACAAATTCCATCGAACGCCTATTGATCAATGGCTCGATGAGGTCAAGCATGGTTGTCCATTCGGAAAACAGGATGATCTTGCGGTTTTCCTCACGATTCAGTTGTTCCAGCAGGCCGTCAAGCTCTTCAAGCTTGCTTGAACTTCCCGGCGGTTCCTTGGTAACCAGATAGGTACTATTGGCGGCCATTCGGCCTAGGAGCAATGCCTTTTGGAGACGCAGCAAATCAATTTCGGTCAGAAATTTCTTGCCGAGTATGGCACTGATAGTGCTACGTTGGGCATTGCTCAATTCCAATTGTTCCTGGGTAGGCGTGATACGGATCACTTCGGTCGTTCTGGCAGGCAGTTCCATCTGCACTGATGACCGAGTTCGGCGCAACAGTACAGGAGCAAGATTCTCACGCAGCTCAGTCAGATTTCGATAGCCAAGTACCTTTCCCTTCTCATCGACCACTCGATGATGATTCTGGAAACGGAAAGAAGGACCCAGATGCCGGTCATCAATAAACTCCACCACAGAATACAAGTCATCCAGCCGGTTTTCGAGTGGCGTACCAGAAAGCACCAGTGCAAATGAGGAATTCAGGGACTTGATGGCCTGGCTGGTCTTGGCTTCCCAATTCTTGATGCGCTGTCCCTCGTCAAGAACTATGAGATCCCAGGCTTCCTGGCGAATCAGATCAACATCGCGTAATACCTGTTCATAGTTGCACAGGGTGAAAAACGCTGGATTTCGATATTGCTCAGCCCGGTCTGCAGCACTGCCAAGCACGATCTGGCAATCGCGGTCACAGAAGCGTTTGATCTCGATTTGCCATTGAGATTTCAGTGATGCAGGCGAAATGACCAGCACTCGGCTGATGCCTGCCTCTTCGGCCAGCATTTCTGCAACACCTATACCCTGTATCGTCTTCCCAAGACCCATTTCATCTGCCAGGATGGCACGACCTGCACCAACGGCAAACGCAATGCCATCGAGTTGATATGGCAACAAGGGTACTTTCAGCAGGTTCTCTCGAAGCGGGTGATTGGCGGGGTCTTTCCTGATTTGAGCAACTCTTGACGCGATTCGCTCTTGAAACAGATTTCGTTCAATGTAGTGTTCGGCATCGGGGTAAATCACCACCGATTCGCCAATTTCTTCCAGTTTTCTGATGCACCGCAGTAAACGATGCATGTCAGTGATGGACTCTTCCCTATAGGGGTTGACCAGTTTCTCGCACTCTGGGGACAACGTCTCGGGCAATAGCATTCGCAACTCCAGAGTCTTGCCATAATACAAATGCACGGCAATCCTGGACCGAACGTAGACGCGTTTGCGCTCTATGGCCGGAAACCGTTTCCTGACCTTTCTTATGACATGCAGTATGTGTTTGCAGGTCCCCAGCGTGTTTTTACGAAAATCCGGGCAATTACAATAGGATTCACCACGTTCCCAGCCACGCAGTGCAACCCGGTATGTTTTTCCCGAATGGACATTGGTAACCATATAGTCGGCCCAGATTGTTGTGTCATCCTGTGACTTGACACGCATTTTTTCCGAACTCGCCCTCTCCTGTCGGGCCTCGATTTCGATTTCAACCAGTTCTTCATCGCTGAGATCATGAGTTTCAATATTTTCCGGGGGAGCCTGTGCCAAGCCTAACAGGGTTTTCTCCTCAAGAATCAGGGAAAAGGCGGCACCGATGTGAACACAGGCTGATTTTCCGCAACTGCACTTCCACCGGAGTCCCGAAGGCATATCGGGCGTCGAAGTAATTTGCACATCAGCCTCGAATAGATTCAGGGAAAACCCATGATCGTCAAAAACCACCTGCTCTCCCAGTTCTATATCGTAACGACCTCCGCGCATCAGCAATTTCTCTCCATCCGGCTTCAGCAGCTTCACCGCTTGGTCGTGGGTGAGATGCGACAGTCTATCTTTCAGGGATAATTCCCTTTCAGGCTTGATATGGACATTCATTGTGCTCGTTCAGCCGATGTACCGGCATTTTGTCTTCGTTGCGATGAGGGGCTATGATCCCAGTTCCAGATCGGGGGTGAATCCCGAAATAATAGAATAACTCATTTTCGGCAGGGATGTATCAGGAAATTCCCTCCCTAATCTCAAAATAGGGATTAGGGATTAGCCCTAGTCCAAAAATAGAAAACATGGAAATACGTTGAACGCCCTGCATGACGTGGTTTTCGAGAGCTCTGAAGTTTCACCCAGTGGGTGATTCCGGCTTAGGAGCTGAAACTCACGGCGCA
>VXPI01000123.1 GCA_009839585.1 Gammaproteobacteria bacterium | reverse complement strand
ATCGGTAGCAATGGCTATGGATGCCTGGCTCCGAGAATAAATTTACAAAAATTTCCGGCTACCACTTGAAATCTTCCGAGCAACCACCACTATTAGCACTCACTCGTTGCGAGTGCTAATAGACGGTTTTTCATAATTCCTGTTTGTTTGTCTCCGGCGAGTGTGAATAGTTCTATGACTTATCAATAATTTACAAATCATAAACAGGAGATTTGATCAAATGAAAATGCGTCCACTTCATGATCGGGTTGTCGTCAGACGAACCGAAGATGAGCGTACCAGCCCAGGCGGCATTGTGATTCCGGATACCGCAACCGAAAAACCCATGAAGGGTGAAATTATCGCTGTTGGAAACGGCAAAAAGCTTGATAACGGTGAAGTTCGAGCACTTGATGTCAAAGTTGGCGATACGGTTCTATTCGGAAAATATTCGGGTACTGAAGTCAAAATTGACGGAGAAGACATACTCGTGATGCGCGAAGACGACATTATGGCCGTCTTGGAAGGTTAATCAGTTAATTCAGAATTACATAAAGAGGATTTAAAACAATGGCTGCTAAAGAAGTAGTTTTCGGAGAAAGCGCCCGAGCTCGCATGCTTAAGGGCGTTAACACTTTGGCTGAGGCCGTGAAGGTCACGCTTGGCCCGAAAGGACGAAATGTCGTTCTTGATAAATCGTTTGGTGCACCGACCGTAACCAAGGACGGTGTTTCCGTGGCCAAGGAGGTAGAGCTGAAAGACAAGCTTGAGAACATGGGAGCCCAGATGGTCAAGGAAGTTGCATCCAAGACCTCGGATGTGGCTGGCGATGGCACCACAACGGCTACCGTACTCGCTCAGTGCATGGTTCACGAGGGGCTGAAGTCAGTCGCTGCGGGAATGAATCCCATGGATCTTAAGCGGGGAATCGACAGAGCGACCAGTGTCGCTGTACAGCACCTCCAATCCATTTCCAAGCCTTGCACCGATTACAAGGAAATTGCCCAGGTCGGTACAGTGTCTGCCAACGCGGACCAGCAGGTCGGCGACCTGATCGCTGATGCGATGGAAAAAGTGGGCAAGGAAGGTGTCATCACGGTAGAAGAGGGCAATGCACTTGACAACGACCTTGAAGTTGTCGAAGGCATGCAGTTTGATCGTGGGTATCTCTCTCCCTACTTCGTGACCAATCAGGACAGCATGTCAGTAGAACTGGAAAATCCATATCTGCTGATTCACGACAAGAAAATTTCCAACATTCGCGATTTGCTTCCGGTACTTGAGGGCGTAGCAAAATCAAGTCGTCCGTTGATGGTTATTGCTGAAGATGTGGATGGCGAAGCACTTGCAACTCTCGTGGTCAACAATATACGTGGTATCGTGAAAGTATGTGCAGTGAAAGCTCCCGGTTTCGGGGATCGAAGAAAAGCCATGCTTCAGGACATCGCCATTTTGACCGGAGGTCAGGTAATCAGCGAAGAAGTGGGTATGAGTCTTGACACGACAAGCCTTGAACATCTTGGTCAAGCCAAGAAGATTCAGGTCAGCAAGGAAAACACCACTATTATTGATGGTGCTGGCAAGAAGCAGGATATCCAAGGCAGGGTCTCGCAGATTCGAGTGCAGATCTAGGAGGCAACCTCTTAATACGACAAGGAAAAAATGCAGGAACGTGTTGCTAAACTTGCCGGCGGCGTTGCCGTCATCAAGGTTGGTGCTGCAACTGAAGTCGAGATGAAGGAGAAGAAGGCTCGTGTTGAAGATGCATTGCATGCTACCCGAGCGGCTGTCGAAGAAGGCGTTGTAGCGGGCGGCGGCACTGCACTGGTTCGTTGCATCGAGAAGATCAAGGAACTTGAAGGTGACAATACCGATCAAGGACATGGCATCAATATCGTACTGCGTTCCCTAGAAGAACCGCTTCGCCAGATTGTCAACAACGCTGGTGATGACGGTTCGGTAGTGCTGAACAATGTGCTTGGCCAAAAGGACAGCAATGGCTACAACGCCAGCACTGGAGAGTATGGCGACATGATCAAGATGGGCATCCTGGATCCCACCAAGGTCACTCGAGCTGCATTGCAGAATGCAGCTTCAATCGCCGGACTTCTGGTAACCACCGAGGCCATGATTGCTGAAATCCCCGAGGAAAAGCCGGCACCTCCAATGCCTGATATGGGCGGCATGGGCGGCATGATGTAATCATACCGGTCGTTTTCCAGCAAAAAAGGCCCCTCATGGGGCCTTTTTTGTTGGTTTGTACAGGCATTGATACCCATAGCTACAAGCCCTGTTCAAAGAGCATTGCAATTACTGGATTGTAAGAAACAACGGGAAACCGAATTGGCAATATGGTTCAATTGGCTCCTGTAACCCCAAGCCATAAATAGAGCAGTCCGTGTCAGGCGCGAAGCCTCATGTGCCGCGGGCTTCAGCCCCGAAGCCGGAATCACCCATTAGCGAGGAAACTTCCGGACTCTCGAAAACCGCATCATGCAGGGCGTTGAACGTATTCCCATGTGTAACTGTTCGCCCCTGCCTGACCACTCGGCCGAGGGCGAGCAGTGACACTTGATCTTGCTTGACTGCTCATTTTGCCCGGCCGAGGGACACTCACTTGAAAATACCGTTCCTGCATTTGATACAGCTCCACCTATCAATACAAGTCCACGCTGCTATGCTATGATGGCCGCATGATGAATGTGAAAACCCAGACCGGGCGCCGTCCGTTGCCGATCGGCTATCAATCCCTGGCCAATCTCCGCAACGAGGGCTGCTACTATGTCGACAAGACGCCCCTGATCCGGCAGATGATCGGGCAGGGGCGGTTCTACTTCCTGTCCCGCCCCCGGCGCTTCGGCAAGAGCCTGCTGGTCAGCACGCTGAAGGAACTATTTGAAGGAAACGAGCCCCTGTTCCGGGGACTGGACATCCACCCGCACTGGGACTGGTCGGTCCGGCATCCCGTCGTGCGCCTGAGCTTCGGAGGCGATGTCGACACGCCTGAAGATATTGAGAGCCATGTTCAAAATCAGCTGTCCAAAATTGAGCTGGCATTTGACCTGAAATCCCTGTCCTCGGCACGAACCGCTTCCGAGCGACTGGAAAATGTCCTGTACTTTCTGCACCGGAAGACGGGTCAGCAGGCGGTGGTGCTGGTCGACGAGTATGACCGGCCGGTCCTGAACGTGCTGGAAGATCAGGAGAAGGCCCGGGCCAACAGGAACAAGCTCCGCAATCTCTACAGCATCCTGAAGGATGCGGAAGAGCACATCCGGTTTGTCTTCGT